>JAAZLW010000022.1 GCA_012799135.1 Bacillota bacterium
CGCAAAGACTCGTTCATCGAACACCCTCCTCTAGCTCCGCGATCGCCTGATCGGCTTGCTCATCATTGAGCACCTTACCGTGCCATTTCAGATCATCGCCCATTAGGCTGCAACCCCAGCCTTTCTTGGTATAAGCGATAATCAGCTTGGGTTTACGATTGCGGCGCCTTCTGGCTAGGGACAGAGTCTTCTGGCACTGGGCCATGTCATTCCCGTCAATCTCTGTTACATCCCAATTGAAGGCTTCCCATTTAGCCCGCAAAGGCTCTAGAGCCATGACATCTTCCGTATTGCCATCACTTTGGTAAAAATTGCGGTCGATAATGGCAATGAGATTGTCCAAGCGATAGTGCCCAGCGGCCATCGCCGCTTCCCATACTTGACCTTCACCCAGCTCTCCATCACCCAGTAGCACATAAGTGACGAAATCCTGCTTCTCCCGCTGGGCTACTAAGGCCATACCTACCGCCGCTGAGATCCCTTGACCCAATGAGCCAGTTGTCATATCGACTCCCGGGGTTTTACCTAATACCGGATGGCCTTGAAGTCGGCTATTAAGTTTCCGCAAAGTCAGAGCTTCCCTCTCCGGGATAATTCCCTTCTCGATTAGGGCAGCATACAGAATCGGTGCCGCGTGACCTTTAGACAAAACAAATCGATCTCGGAGAGGCCAATCAGGCTCTTCCGGCCGCAAAGACATTTCGGAGAAATACAATGCGGTAACGATCTCCGTGCAACTAAAGCAACTGGACGGGTGCCCCGATTTGGCATCAGTAGTCATCTCCAGCACCCGTTTGCGTAGCTTCATGGCTGTACGTTCTAGGGCTAATACTTGACAGCTAGACATCAGTTCTTGCCTCCTATGCAGCGAGTAATCTCAAGACCCTATTTAGTCTTGTGCTATGATTGAGATACTGTTTCCAGAAAAAACTCATACCGATCGGAGCGATACAGGACCCGCAGATACTCTACGGGCAAGCCCTTGTCATTAAACAAGAGAACTCGCTTTTTCAAGAGCGGGAACTGCAGTGGTACTCCCAGGTATGTAGCCTGAAACTCGTCAGCAGGTACACTTTCTAACCAAAGTTGGGTCCTGACCAACCGATGTCCATACTGATTGGTAAGCAACCCCTGTATTGATTGAGTAAGATCGTCTTTGTCCAGGCCTGGCGCGTATTTGCTGGGAATGTAATATGTTTGTAGTCCGATCGGCATCTCGTCTGCATAACGAACCCGTGAGATACGGAAAATGGCTGTCCCTACACCCACCTGTAACCGTCTGGCGAGTCGATCATCGGCTTTCACCGTTTGAATCCCTAGCAGCTTAGCGCTGGCCACGGCATCTTGTCGCCGCATATCATCATCGAAACTAGTTACGGTCATTAGATTCTCTTTGAATCTACGCCTTTGCACAAATGTACCACGGCCCTGCTCTCTAGATAGCATCCCTTCTTGAACTAAGGTATCCATAGCTTTCCTTACCGTCATCCTACTAACGCCAAAGGTTTCACTTAGTTCCTGTTCTGATGGCAACTTATCCCCAGGCTTTAGCTCGTCTGTTTCTATCAACTCACGCAGATACTCACCAATCTGATAGTAAGCGGGAACCGGAATGTCCTTTCTAACAATGTTCTGCATGCCATAGACCACCTTTATTGTGTGAATACACTCCAGGTCAGTAATTAACCGACCATAGGCTTAATCCTCTAGTCGTGTAGTCGTCTA
>JAAZLW010000205.1 GCA_012799135.1 Bacillota bacterium
CTGTTATTCGCCTTACTGTTACCTATGGGTGCTTTGGCCCAAAAGAAGGTCACCTTTACTCTTTGGACCAAGGAAGGCGAAGTGACTGGGGGAGTACTAGAGGATATTGTTGAGCTCTCCAAGGAGTTCGCCAAATCTCGCCCAGGGCTTACTATTGAAGTGGTCAGTTACGGGGTTGAGGAACTAAGACAGAACTTCCAGGCGGCTGCTTTTGCGGGACAAGGCCCGGATCTACTTTGGACTGTCTCGGACCATGCAGGCCCCTTTGTCGCCATGCAGATTATCAAACCCGTCGACAAGATCTTTGGGGAGGATTTCCTAGAGGGATTTGTCAGGCCAGGGCTTGAGTGTGTAGAGCTAGAGGGCAAGACCTGGGGAGTTCCTATTAGTGTTGGCAACCACCTAATGCTGCTTTATAACAAGAATTTGATCAAGACTGCTCCAGAGAACACAGATGAAATGATTAAGGTTGGCAAGGCGCTGACAGTCGATCTAGATAATGATGGAGTGCCGGATCAGTATGGATTAGTTTACAACCTAAATGAGCCGTTTTTCTTTGCTCCATGGCTGGGAGGATTCGGAGGCTGGCCCCTTGATGGCACCACACCTACGCTTAATACCCCTGCAATGGTAGGTGCACTTCAGTTTGCGCATGATCTCAAATTCGTTCATAGGATCGTGCCGGTGGAGTGTGACTATGATGCCGCTGATGCATTGTTCAAAGAGGGCAAGGCTGCCATGCTAATCAACGGAGATTGGTCTTTGGCCGGTTACCAGACCCCAGAAGTGAAGGAAAAGGTTGATCTTGGTGTTGCCCGCATTCCACTAATCAGTGAAACCGGGCTGTGGCCGGCACCGATGACCTCAGGCATCTATTTTATGATTCCTGACTATCTAGACGGCGAAAAACTGCAAATTGCCAAGGAGTTTGTGGAGTATATCTCATCAGATGAGGTGCAGCTGCTTTTCCTCGAGAAGCATATGCGTCTACCAGCCACCCTTACAGCACTGGAGAACCCGCTGATCGCCTCTGACCCAATTCTCAGTGGTTCAGCGGATCAGATGGTGGTCGGCAAGCCCATGCCGACGGTGGCAGAGATGAGAGCCGCCTGGGATGCCATCAGGCCGAACCAAGAGGCAGTCATGGCAGGCAAGATGTCGCCAGAGAGTGCCGCTAAAGCAATGCAGGATGCTGCCGAGAAACTCATCCGCGAGATGACCAAATAGGCGGAATCCATGGTTGGTGGTCCGGTCTGGCTTTCTGGCCTAGCCGGACCACTTCTTTAGGAGGCGATGGTAGTGATCCCTTTGACTTGGGAGATTGCATCCCACGGACTAATTGAGGCTGGGCGAATTCTGGCGATTTTGGCTGTCGGGGTCATCATTTTGGAAACCTTAGCATATCTCGTCTTGCATAAGTGGCTAAAGCTCAAGTACTCATTGCCCCTCATGCTGATGCTTCCCGCCCTACTTGCGGTGATTGCGCTGATCATCTATCCATTCGGGTTCAATCTTCAGCTTGCCTTTAGCAATATGAGTATGTATAGATTTAAGGAATTCTCAGTAGGTCTATCGTATGGTATCGAGAATTTCTTGGATGTTTTCCGGGCACCGGTGCTCCAGAATGTAACCTTCGTTCAACTACTCTTAAGGACAATTGTATGGACAGCGGTTAATGTCTTCTTCCATGTTCTCGGTGGGTTGTTTTTTGCGATTCTGCTTAATCGCCCCTTGACGGGAAAGGCGATTTACCGCACTTTGCTCACCATTCCCTGGGCTGTTCCCCAGGTCATTGCTGCCCTTGCTTGGAAAAACGAGTTTCATTATCAGTATGGATTCGTGAATGCCATGCTTAGGCGTCTAGGATTTGCCCCGATTCAATGGCTGTCAGATCCCAAATGGGCATTTATTGCTGTAATCATTGTCAATATCTGGCTAGGGATCCCCTTCATGATGGTGGTATTACTCGGGGGGCTACAGAGTATCTCTCCAGATTACTATGACGCTGCTCAAATCGACGGGGCAACGGGATGGCAGCAGTTTAAGTCAGTCACCATGCCATTACTGAAGCCGGTCTTGACACCGGCGATTGTCCTTGGAGTGGTGTGGACCTTTAATAACTTCAATGTCATCTACCTGATCACCAAAGGTGGGCCCATGGAAGGAACAGATATCTTAGTCACTTCTCTTTACAAGGCAGTATTTGAGTTCTACAGATATGGTTTTGGGGCCGCCTACTCTACTGTGATTTTGATTCTGCTACTTGTTTTTACCTGGATATACCTAAAGGTGACTAAGGGATTGGGGGAGGCGGAAGAGGCATGAACAGGCAGCTTTCAAGGAAAAGCAGGTTCTTCGCTAGCGGAAAAGGAGACAGTCCTGCCAAGAAACTCCTAATTCACCTTATCTTGATCATGGCATCGCTGGTTGCCATCTATCCATTTCTTAGGGTTGTAACCATTTCGCTACGGCCAGGAGCCCAACTGCTTTCTACGGATCTTTCGTTGATACCGGCCAATGCCACCCTGGAGAATTATCGTACTCTTCTGTTTGACAAGGATTTTACCATCTGGCTTTGGAATAGTCTGGTGGTTTCGCTTACCACAGTGATTGTAGGTGTTCTGCTCTCGGCCAGCGCGGCCTATGCCTTTTCAAGATGGGATTTCCCCGGGAAGAAGCAGGGCTTGGTTTTTTTGCTCACCACGCAGATGCTGCCCCCAGGTATGCTCCTGCTTCCCATCTATGTGATGGTCGTAAGGCTGCAGCTGTTTAATACTTACACTGGGATGATTCTGGCCCATTCTGTGGGAGCAGTACCATTTTCCATCTGGCTGCTTAAGGGCTACTACGATACCATACCACGGGAGCTTGAAGAAGCTGCACTAGTGGATGGAGCCGATCGGATCGAGGCGTTCTATAGGATTATCATTCCCCTTTCCACTCCTGCTCTGGGTGTATGTGGACTGTTTAGCTTCATGACCTCATGGAGTGAATTCATGATGGCCAGGGTTATGCTCCAGAAGGCAGGCATGTTCACGTGGCCGCTGGGTTTCCAGAAGCTTCTTGATCAGTTTACTACCCAATGGGGCGTCTTTTCGGCCGCATCAGTACTGGTAGCTGTGCCAGCTATGTTACTTTTCATGTACTCATCGAAATGGCTTATCTCAGGTCTGACACTAGGGGGAGTTAAAGAATAAGACCAGGTCTATTGCCTCGTGCTTTCTTATCTGTCGGTAGATGATGGGCAAAATCCCAATCTGGATAAATATTGCCTACCATTTAGGGGAAATCTACTGGCAGAATGCATAAGAAGGCTCGGTGGTTTCGGTGATACGCAGATTGTGGCGGAGATTGCGAGACAGAAAGGCCCGGCAACGAAGGCAGGATTTTGGCGATGCCAGCTTTAGTGAATTGCAGGACTATGTGCAATCTGAGCGACTCACCGGTGATCTCCAGGATACTGAAGAAAAAATCAAGGGGGCTTTTGGTAACAGTTCCGATCTGACTATACGCCATATGCACCTTGGGGCAAACCCGCGGGTACAAATACTAATCATGCATCTGGATGGCATGGTGGATACAGTTTTCCTTGCCGATGCGGTGATTCGACCGATTGCCGAAGAGGCCTTTCATGCAACCAAACACGTATCTGAGGCGGCTCCGGAACGGGAAGCGGCCTATAAGCTGTTAAGGCAGCAATTGCTCCAGATCAGTACAGTAGAGGAGGCTGATAGCCTAGAGAAGACGTTGGAGCTCATCTGCCGGGGTTTCGCTGCTTTGTTTATTCAAGGAGTACCCCGGGGGTTAGCCTGTGAGGTGCATGGATGGGCAGAGCGCGATATTTCTGAACCCGGTACGGAAGTGTCAATCCGTGGACCACGGCAAGGCTTTGTGGAGAACCGTCGGGTTAATACCAGCATGTTGCGGCGCCTAATTGCTTCTCCTCTGCTTTGGCTGGAAGAATTGCAGGTCGGGGCGGTCACCAAGACGCAGATAACCATCGCCTATATCAAAGGCATCGCCGAGGAGGGAGTGGTGGAAGAGGTTCACCGCCGCATTCGTTCTATTGAGGTGGACTCGATTCTAGAAAGTGGTTATATTGAAGAATATATCGAAGATGCGCCCTACTCCCCTTTTCCCACTATGCTAAGAACCGAGCGGCCGGATAAAGTTGCCGCCGCTTTACTGGAAGGCAAGGTGGCCATCATCACCGACGGCACACCCTTTGTTCTGGTGGTGCCGGCGACCTTCACCAATTTCCTGGTTGCTGCTGAAGATCACTACGAACGTTATCTCACCGGCTCCTTTATTCGATTTCTTCGGCTCGTCGCCTTTTTTGCTTCTCTGGCTCTGCCGGCGACCTATGTTGCCATCACTACCTTCCACCAAGAACTACTGCCAACGCCATTGATTCTCAGCATAGCGGCTCAAAGAGAAGGAGTCCCCTTTGTAGCCATTATCGAGGTCCTGTTTCTGGAGCTGAGCTTTGAGTTCCTCAGGGAGGCTGGAATTCGGCTACCCAAAGTCATCGGACCAGCCATCAGTATAGTTGGGGCCCTTATCCTGGGTGAAGCCGCAGTACGAGCGGGTTTAGTGTCCTCGGCGTTGGTGATTGTGGTCGCCGCCACTTCCATTGCTTCTTTCATTAGCCCGATTTATAGCATGGCAATTAGTGTGCACTTACTGCGCTTTCCTGTGATTTTCCTGGCCGGCAGTCTCGGTCTCTTTGGAGTGATCATGGGACTTTCGGCGATTCTAATCCATCTGTCATCACTGCGCTCCTTCGGGGTACCGTATCTTGATCCAATAGCACCGATGGTATTATCAGAGTGGAAGGATACACTCATCCGGCTACCGCTTTGGATGATGGATACCAGGCCGGAGTCCATAACCAAAAAGGAGCGTATTCGGCAGGCTCGAGGGCAAAAACCCCGACCACCCCA
>JAAZLW010000206.1 GCA_012799135.1 Bacillota bacterium
AAGTTCTACTAGGGCGGGCTTGGTTTTTTCTACTAGCCGCATAAAGGCAGGGCAACAGCAGGATGTGATCATGAACTGTTCGCCTCTATGGAACCTTTCAACCAGCTCTTCTGCCTCCTGGGAGGTAATAATATCTGCGGCCATGGCCACTTCGTATACTCCGCTAAAGCCGAGTTGGAGCAAGGCTCCCTTGAGTTTAGTGGGAGTGACATCGGTTCCGAACTGGCCGACAAAGGCGGGGGCCAAAATGGCATAGACCGGCTGTTCGTTGCTTCTCATCAGCAGATAGGCTACGCGGGCAAAGTCTGAACGGGCTACGATAGCTCCTGAAATGCAGGCATCCACACACAAGCCACATTCTATACAGCGCTCCCAATCAATCGTAGTGACTCCATCAGCATGCCTAATGGCATCAATGGGGCAAACATGGGTACAGCGGCGGCGTCCATCTTCACAGGCACGACATACGTCTTGCATGTGGGAGAAAAGGGCGCTTTCTTCAGCTAGTAGCAAATCAATGCGCTGAGCGACTATGGGGCGCCAGATCTCTTGATCTGCTTTATCCGCAAAGCAGTCAGTGGTAATCTCGTCAATCAGTCGTTCCCTATCAAAGGGCTTTTCGCCGGCTCGAATAGCTTGGGCAACACGGATGAGGATGCGCTTGGTAAAGAGATGTTTGTTCATCGAGAATCCCCCCGTCTATGTTGTTTGAATCGATGCTCTCATTCAAGATGTTATTCGTAAACCTATACTTCCCTGCTTTTGCCGAAGAAATCGGGGAGTTGCATGCCTGAGGTATAGGGTTTTGGTCTATGGTTGCCCAGAGAAAGGGATTGTTCGCCCTTCACCGAATAATGAAGGGCAGTCCCCACGAATTCCTGAGGAAATACACTCATAATACCGCGACCACTAGGCAGGATTTGAAGTCAAATCGAGAAATGAGTCAATAGGATTACTAGGGGGTGGACCGGCTATTCGTTGGATAAGCATACGGAGATCATAGGCCGGGAAGCAGCAGTGGAGATAATCAAAGATGATATTTTCAGGGGAAGATTCAAAGCCGCCATCTTCGATTTCGATGGTACGCTTAGCCTAATTCGGGCTGGCTGGCAAGATGTTATGTACCCATATTTTGTCGAGGTATTGGCTGAGCCCCCCCAGGCCGAGAGCCTACAGGAGCTAGAGCATGTGGTGCGGGAATTCGTCGATCTCCTCACTGGCAAACAGACTATCTACCAATGTATGCAGCTGGTGGAAGAGGTAGAAAAACGGGATGGTGTGCCCCTCACCCCACTGGAGTACAAGCATGAGTACTTACGGCGGCTATGGGAGCGAATTGAGCATCGAGTACATGGTCTGGAAGACGGTTCCATTGAACGAGAAGTGATGCTGGTTCCTGGTTCCATGCAACTGCTTAGGGAGCTTAAAAGCAGAGATCTCACCCTATATTTGGCTAGTGGTACCGACGAGCCGTATGTACTCCGTGAAGCGGCAGTTCTCGGTGTGGCTGGATTTTTCGATGGAGGCATATATGGAGCTTTGGACCGCTATGAGGATTTCAGTAAAGAGAAAGTCATCCAGGAGATGATCAAGAGCCACCACCTGGCGGGTGAAGAACTTCTGGGCTTCGGTGATGGTTACGTGGAGATAGAGAATGTCAAGGCCGTGGGAGGATACGCTGTAGGTGTTGCCTCTGATGAGGTCCACCGGCGAGGTATCAATGAATGGAAGAGGCGGCGCCTAGCAGATGCCGGTGCCGACTTGATTATCCCAGACTATAGCTGTCTGATGGACTTGACCGACTATCTCTTCCCCAAAGCTCGGAATAGGTGGCTCAAGGAGTGAGCGTCAGAATGACAACCATAGGCTGGGAAAGGCTTTTGCAGGGGCTTCCTGACAAAACTATCCTGGTACTGGGAGATTTTTTCTTGGATCGCTATTTGGAGATTGATGCCGATCTCGATGAGCCATCCCTAGAGACTGGCTTGACAGCCTATCAGGTGGTGGGCATGCGCCTTAGTCCAGGCGCGGCTGGGACCGTAGCCAACAACTTACTAGCCATGGGCATCGGCCATGTTATTGCCTTAGGAGTAGGAGGCGAGGATAGTCACGGGTTAGAACTAAAACAAGCCATGGCGCAGCGGCAAATGGATATTTCGCAGATGCTCTGGAGCAGTGAGCGGATTACCCCTACCTATACCAAACCAATGCGAAAGGAAGGTGGTAGCGAAAGGGAGCTCAACCGCCTGGATTTCCATAACCGCACCCGGCTTCCCGCCAGCCTTGAGGAAGAACTCATCAGAAGGCTTTGGCACTTGGCCAAGACAGTGGATGGTATCCATGTCATGGATCAAGTCGAGTGGGAAGGTTGTGGAACAATTACGCCAAGGGTGCGGGAGGAGCTTGCTGCCATTGGCAAGAAATATCCGGATCTACCGATATTGGCTGATTCCAGAGCCAATATCAGCAGATTCCGTGCCATATCCATTAAGATCAATGTCCGAGAAGCCGTCCAAGCAGCGGGACTGAAGGTGAAGGTGTTGGATTTAGGTGTCGCGGCCAAGGCTGGGAGCATTCTGGCTTTGCGCCTTAGCCATCCCGTTTACGTGACCATGGGGGAAAAGGGTCTTGTAGTGGTGGAAGAAGACCAGATCACCCATATTCCGGCTGTACCGGTGTCTGGCCCCATCGATCCCGTTGGTGCCGGTGACAGCGTCTCTGCTGCCATCATTTCCGCATTATCTGCCAAGGCGACACCGGTGGAAGCCGCGGTTTTGGGTAATGTGACTGCTTCAGTTGTTATCCAGCAACTAGGGACTACCGGTACCGCTTCGTCAAGGCAGATTCTTCGGCGATTGAGTAAATGGGAGTACAATCTCTCGACTTTGCCTAAAGCTATGCACTGAACTCTAGGTCAAGGGAAAATGGCATCACACAAAGGGGGAACAGGCCATGGGGTGGATCAAGATCGGTGTTTTCGTTTTAGGGGTTTTGCTAGGTAGTATGCTGAACAGCTTCATCTCCTGGTGGCCACAGGAGCAGACAGGTAGCGGACCGCAAGCAGTCTGCCCCCACTGTGGCTATGCTTGGCAGGGATTGGAGAAGATCAGCCTCTGGGGGCTGTTGTTCTCCCGAGGTAGGTGCCAGTATTGTGGTGATCGTGTACCACTACGGTATATCTTGGTAGAGCTGTTTACCGGTATCCTTTTCGTTTTGGCCTTCACCCGTGGCAAAGGTCCTGTAGACCTAATTCGGCTCTTAGTCTTTGTGCTTCTGCTGGTTCCACTGTTTTTCATTGACCTAAAGCATCACCGCTTACCCAATATCTTGACTTTGCCGGGTATAGGATTGGGGCTTTTGCTATCCGCGGGCCTGGGCCAGATCAAATCAGCAATCATTGGAGCTTTGACCGGGGGAGGTCTGTTGTTTATCGTGGCCCTAGTCACCCGGGGTGGACTAGGTATGGGTGATGCCAAGCTGCAGGCTATGGTGGGAGCTTTCTTGGGCCTTCGCGCCATGCTAATTTCCCTCACAATCGGTGTTCTCTTAGGCGGCGTCGTCGGTCTATTGCTATTAGCTCTTCAAGTGAAGGGGAGAAAGGACATGATTCCCTATGGCCCTTTCCTGATCACCGGGGCCTTGTTAGTATCCTTAGTCATAGTGACAGGATAATCAAGTTGGTCAAGCGAAGGAAGTCAGAAGCTATAAGTGTGGGAAATCATCGGGCACAGTTTGAGGTAGTGGGCCATAAGTGGGTAGATCTTTCTGAGAGAGACTACGGTATAAGCCTATTGAAAGACTGCAAATATGGCCATGATATCAAAGACAATATGATGAGACTAACCCTGATCAAGTCAGGCATCATGCCTGATCCCAATGCTGACCAGCGGCTGCATCGCTTTACTTATAGTCTCTATCCCCATACTGGTGATTGGTAGCAAGGCCAGACTGTATCCGAAGCCTACAGCCAAACAATCCCCTTGGGGCATTGCCTGCACAGAGTACCGGTACCGGTCAGCTACCAAGGGTTTTTGACTTGATCGAGGAGCTAGGTGAAGGAATTATCCTAGAGACGGTGAAAAAAGCTGAGGATAGTGATGAGGTTGTTTAACTACGCGAGTCAAGAGAGGAGGAGCCCTTTCATCAGGGCACATAGCACATGGTCTACGAAAGGTATAGGGAGATAGCAAAAGAAATGATCACGGCAGGAGTCAAAGCTGCCGATCCCACCCAAGCAGTACTGGACAATGTAAAACTTGAGGGCAAGACTCTTACTGTATGTGGTGACACCTTTAAGCTGGCAGACTATGATCAAGTGCTGATGTTCGGTATCGGCAAAGCTGCCGCCCCCATGGCCCGGGCTGTAGAACAGACTGTGGAAAATGATGGCGGCCTGGTGATCATCAAGAAGGGTGAGGAGATCGGGGATGTAGAAGTCAAGACCGTTCCGGTATATGAGGCCTATCATCCTGAGCCCCGAGCAGAGAATGTGGAGTATAGTAGCAAGATTCTCGATAGGATCAAAGCTCTAGACCCTAATAGACGCACTTTAGTGTTTTTCTTGGTTACCGGTGGCGGTTCAGCTCTGTTTTCTGTTCCACCGGAGGGCATAAGCATAGATGAGCTCTTCCGCATGAATGAGCTGCTCATGCACTGTGGTGCTACTATCTATGATATCAATACCATCAGAAAGCACGTCTCTCAAGTCAAAGGTGGCCGCTTCGGCCAGCTGTGCTCAAAGCAGGGAGCTACAGTCATCTCTCTCATCCTCTCTGATGTAGTGGGTGATGACTTAAGTGTGATCGCTTCCGGTCCGACGTATAAGGATGAGACTACCTTTGCCGATGCCATACGCTTGGCCAAGCAGTATGGCATATGGGAGGAGATGCCCCTTTCTATTCAGAAGCACCTGGAAAAGGGCCTATCCCATCCAGAGATGGAGCCTCCCCGAGAACTACCTCCTAATGTACACAACTACCTGATTGGCAATAGCATGGGAGCTCTGTTAGCGGCGGAGAAGGTAGCGAAAGAGGCAGGATTCAACACCATGATCCTGACTAGTCAAAATACCGGAGAGGCTAAGTATATTGCTAAGTGTATCATGGGTATCGCGAAAGAGATTCAGGATACCGAGCGGCCCATCGCCCCACCGACTGCGCTGATTATGGGTGGGGAAATGACGGTGACCTTCCGGTGGGAGGAGCGGGATGGTTTTGGACCGAATCGGGAGTTTGTCCTAGCGTCAGCCATAGAGATTGCCAATCGGGAGAACATAGTTGTTGCCGGAGCCGATAGTGATGGGGAGGATGGCCAGGGCAAGTCCGGGGCTATCGCAGACTGTCGCACCGTGCATCGTACCGAACTCGATGCTAAATGGCACTTGGACAAGCATGAGGCAGAGATCTACTTTGATAGTCTGGGGGACTCCCTGGAGTTTGAAAGTCATACCAATGTCAACGATATCGATGTAGTGTTAATTGGCCCCAAGGCCAAGGCATAGAACGTTTGTCTGTAAACCAAGAGGCTCGCCCCCAGCGGGTAGAGCCTCTAACACAAGGAAGGGAGGGATACAATGCTCCGCAGTGCCTTGACTCATCCCGACATACTAGACAGTCTCGCTAGGGCGGGCCATGGCTCTCAGGTGCTAATTGCCGATGGCAACTATCCGTTTTCCACAGGAGCCAACCCTGTAGCCGATAGGGTATACTTGAATCTCACTCCGGGGATACCCCTTGCCACTGATGTCTTAAGGGTCATACTCACTGCCATCCCGGTGGAAGCTGCTCACGTGATGGTACCCCAGGAAGGCCCCGAGCCTCCTATCTTTGCAGAATTTCGAGAGCTTCTGGGCGAGGACATTCCCCTGCAGACACTGGGTCGGTTTGAGTTCTATGAAGCAGCTCGAGGTCAGGATATAGCTTTAGTTATTGCCACCGGGGAGCAGAGAGTGTGGGCCAATGTACTTCTGACCATCGGTGTAGTGCTACCGCCAGGGAAGTAGGGGCGTCAGAGACATTCATGTTGGTAGTTCTGCGTTGGCGAAGAAAACCGCGTATCTCGAAAGGAATTATCAGGCAATCGTCGAAACGTATATTAGTTGACTTTACCATTGTGGGGAATCCAAACCTAGGAGGGGAAAGTATTGAAGAAGCTGTTGACAGGCATGTTAGTACTTTGCATGGTACTGGGCTTTGGCTCCCTGGCCTTAGCTCAAACGGGTGA
>JAAZLW010000207.1 GCA_012799135.1 Bacillota bacterium
TACCGATCCAGAATTGTCAACGGGCTACGATCCATGCCCTTTCCCTTCCCGCCAAAGATAGGTTGTGTTAGCTTAGAATCGCCAGGTAACACCCATGGCATGTATCCCCTGGTAATCACCACCGAGATAAGCATATTCCACCCGCCAGTTGGCAATATCTATTCCCGCTCCCCAAGTCCAGGCTTCCCAGGATGAGTCTAGTCCCTTTTGCAGCCCAGCTCGGAAGGCCAGGCCTTGCCTTAGCTGATACTCACTGCCGAGCCGCACCGCCCTGGATTCCAGACGGTTGAGCACATCATACCCATCTATGGCAATAGTAAGCTCCTCGACAGGCTGAAAAGCCACTCCAATTAACATATTACCGCTTTGATCGGTGGCCTTGTCGCTACGATCTTGGATAGCCCGGTAGACATCTCGGACAATGATCCCCGCCTTGCTTAAGCGGGAAACCTTCACCATTCCCGCTATATCTCCGGTCCAACCTGCTGTTAGGCCATCAGCAAACGCCTCTCGTTCCCGTCGGTAACGGACATTTCCCCCAAGATATACCTGCTGACCTGCGGGTTTCGCCAGCGAATAGCAGAAATCATGGATTTCTCCGTATTCCATACCACTAGGATCAGCCACCGGATCCAGCCGGCCATAGTACCAAGAAAGCGCCCCGGCTCCATAGCCGCTATCCGGTTCCAGATAGCTGACAAAGCTCTCATAGCTGTCAGCTGCGTCTCTATGGAAAGCCAAGACCGTGCCAACAGAGGGTTCCTTCACCTGCATGAGCCCGGCAGGATTCCAGAAAACCGCTGCGGCATCATCGGCAACCGCTGTATAGGCCCCACCCATTCCCAAAGCCCTGACTCCCACAAAAGCCAGGGCACTACTCTCAAAGCAAATCAGCAATGCTCCTACAGCCAGCAATCCCAAACACCAGTTTGCCCTCATATCCTTTACCACCCTAGTAGCCCTCCTTTGCTACCCCTCTCCGAGCCGGACAAGACAACCTGGACTACAGGGACACCTTGAAGTTCACACCCAAAATCACATGCTTCAGATCCTCGGCGGCTACCTTTATCCGCACATCGGGAGATAAAAGCACATCTGCCCCGATATTGAAACCACCTCTTACGTACTCTACCGCTAGCAAAGTCGCCGGCATGCCGGTGTTTTTTAATCCGGAATCAACTGTGACTGAGTTGAGCATTTTGCTTATACCCACAAACAGACCATCATATTCCCCGGTACCCACTCCTACATGCCCGCGGACACTGGCACTGGCCAGTCTCTTACTGGCCACCATATAGAAGGACTCATCACAGAGTCCTACCGCTACCCCAGGCAGATTGGTGCTTTCCTGAGATAAGACGGCTTTGGCATGTACCCCTACTCGGGAGTCTCTAGGCCCAGCTAGCAGGCCGGCTTCGATACTTTGGGTTAAGCCATAGGCCACACTACCGATACCCCTACCATCATCCAAGTGGTAGGCCAGGCTTAGTTCACCGGCTGCCAGAGTATCGGCGGTCGGCAGGGTAATCAGGCCCGAAGGTCCCTTAACGGTGGTACCGGCAGCTGCTCCCATAGAAAAACTCAGAACAACCATGGCTATGCAAGATAGCCATATCAACCATTTCTTCATCGGATTTCCTCCTAAATATGCCGCATCCAATTCCACATTCACTGCTGCAATTCTATATGAGGCCGCCGCCTTCCCTAGCACAGACCTACATGGACCTTTTATTCGCTAGCAGTACAGGGTTTTCCTGTCGAAGGTGCTTTAGTGAAATCTTCCATACCGGTGGCAACCCTACCTTGACGACATCGTTCGTGCCTACTTATCTATTCATCATCTTCAGGAACTTCCCAGAGCTCAATATCATCCTGGATAAGTCTCTCTAACTGCTGCTCCAGCTGCTTTACTCTCTTGAGTAGTTCGGGAAGCCTTCTTTCTGCTGCTAGGATCCGCATATTCTCCTTATGGGATCGGGCCGGGAATCCAGATACAAAAGAACCGGGAGTCACATCCCCCGCAACTAGGCCTCGGGCAGCCACCACGCAATCATCTCCCACTGTCAGGTGTCCGGCAACACCCGATTGTCCGGCCAATACCACCCGATTACCAAGTATCGCGCTGCCGGCAATTCCGGTCATAGCTACAACCAGGCAGTTCTCGCCAATCCTGACATTATGTCCAATCTGAACGAGGTTGCCGATCTTCGTGCCTCGGCCGATGATGGTTGCACCACAGGTGCCCCGTTCTATGGCAGAGTTGGCTCCGATTTCTACCTCATCTTCGACAATCACCGTACCGATATGGGGGACTTTTACGTGACCACTCGGCAACGACACAAACCCAAAGCCATCCTCACCGATGACCGCCCCCGCGTGGATAATCACTCCATTGCCTACCTGCACCCGCTCCCGTATACATGCATGGGGATAGACAAGGCAATTCTCACCTAAGACTGTACCCGAACCTATGTATACTCCACCCATTAGGACCGTACCTTTACCGATCTTTGCCTTAGAACCGACAACGACCTGGGGCCCAATGATCACATCATTGCCGAGCTGAGCGGTTTTGTCTATTACCGCGCTGGGATCTATACCAGGCTTAACGTCGGGAGCCCAGGCAAATTCCTTAAGTACCTGGGCAAAAGCCAGCCGCGGATTGGCCACCTTGATGTGTGGTCGCCCTACCTCTTTGGCCTCTTTTGGTACGATCAAAGCTGCCGCCTGGGTAAGGTTTTTGTGCTTGGCCAGAACTTTTGGGTTCTCTGCAAAACTGATCTCCCTTGGCCCTGCTTCTGCTATAGGAGCCACCCCTTCTATAACCAGATTTGCATTGCCAACTAGCTCCCCCGCTACCAGTTTGGCCAAATCTCCCAATCTCCGCAATCTGATCAACCCCCCGGTCTACTGTCTTGAATACAGAAATAGCGAACCGGTTTCGCCCGATTCGCTAGCCATTTCCGGCTTGCCGCTGTCGGTCTCATCATTCTATTTTAGAGCTTTGACCACTTCGGCGGTAACATCCTCTCCACCGAATCGAACACTTTCCTTGTAGACCACTACCCCCAGATTCTTCTGTTTAGCGATGGTCTCCAATGCTTCATCAATTTGTTTCTCCAGCTTCCCCTCGAGTTCCTGCTTGAGCTTCAGATACTCTGCCATCAGTTCCTTTTCCCTGGCCTTGCGACTCTCTTCATCGAGATTGGTTTTCTCCTCCTCCAGCTGAGTCTGCAGTTCCGAGTACTTATCGGCCAATTGCTTTTCATAGCGTTGGGCCAAGGGACTCTGGGCTACTACTCGGCCAAGATCAATTACACCCACAGTGCCTCCAGGTTCCTTTAGTGATCCGGCCGTCGCCGCGATCAGGGCTACGAGAACGATGGCTCCGGCTATTATCCACCACGGCATTTTCGTCATGATCAGACCTCCACCCCTCTACATTTTCTAGCATGGGAGACAAAACAAGGTGAGGCTATGCCTCACCCTGTAGTATAACCAATACTTGGTTGGTTATATCTATCCCTTGGGCCTGGGTCTGATTCTTGTCCAGTATCAGTGTCAACCCCGCAACCTGAGCCACCTCAGCAATGTCAGCTTCCAGATCGGCTTGAATCTCCTGCTGAATCTCCGTGTATCGAGCCCGGAGCGGCTCCATCTTCTCTTCAAAGCCGGCCCTCCCCTTTAGCAGTTGGGCTTCCAAGATATCGACATTACCTGTATTTAACCAGTAGTCACTACCCAATTGCTGTTGCCAAAGCATCTCCGGATAGTCGCCGGCTAGGTAGTCATCCCCTGAACCGGCGGATGCGATCGGCTCTGATTGCAATTTATCCAGCTTTGCTGTCATCTGACTTACCAGATCTTGATCATATGATTTGAGCTGCTCCAAAGCTGCCTTCTTGACAGCATCGAGCCGGCTCTGCAACCGATCATTGAATTTCTCCTGTAATCTTTGGATCTCTTCGTCGGACTGGGCCTGCAATACCTCGATCTCATTCAGGAGTGCTTCCGCTTCTGATTGGGTCAGTTTCCGTAGCGCCAGTTCCACTTGCCTATCCAGGATCTCCTGTCTGGTCCGCCGCTGGATACGATCTACTTGTTCCGCTAGTTCCTTTTCCAGCCTGACTTTCTCCAGGTTTACGTTTTCTTCCATCTCTTGATTGAGCTTTTCTTGATAGTTTTCCCGCTCTAGCTGGGCCTCTTCCCAAAGGCTAGCAATTACTTCCAGCTCCTCGGTTCCACCAGGGCTGACACTCTGACTGATCTCTTGGAGAAAAGGTGATTCAAGGCCATCTAGGCTGGCCTGCTGTACCATTAACCGGAGATAGTCATACCACTGGTCTTCACATATCAATATTTGCTCTTCAACAGCCTGCAGCTGGCCATAGCTGGGGTGAGACTGCTCTAGCATCTCCATATCTGCCAACCCCACAAAGTGAGGCTCAGAGTCTTTTGCCAAAGCCTTAAGCACGCTTTGGGGGCCAAAACCGAACTGCCCGCCAGTGATTATGGCAACAAGTAGGGTAACCACCAGGAAAACTCCAAAAAGCCGCTTGCCGCAGAAAGGATGCCTGAGCCCGCGCAAGCGTCTTAGCTTAGCCATATGATCATCCTCTCTCAAAAGAAAATGGGCGGAAGCTAACTCACGCCCCCGCCCGTAACGATGGCTATAACTCTAGCCTCTTACCTACCTTGTCCTAGATCCTGTAGGACCTCATCGGTAAGATCCATCCCTCCGTAGAGTACCAAGCCATAGGTGTTATCCAAGACCAGGGTGATTCCCCGAACTTCAGCAACTCGCTGGATACTATCCCGGGTCTGCACCAGCAATGGGGTAATCAGATCCTCTTTCTTCTGGTCCAATATGGCCTGATACTTATTCTTCAGGGCTTGCGCCTCTTCCAATTTCTTGTTCTCATCATCATTCTGGAGTTTGGCTATCTCTGCATCAAGTTCTTTCTGTAGTCTATCTGTCTCTTGAGTCAAGGGCTCTCTCACCGTCGGCTCCATGAATTCCTTCACCAATCGTTCGGAGTTGACATAACCCACAGTCGTCTCTTGCTTGGCCTTACTCATTGACAAAGATGCCCCTAAAGCTACTAAGACGAGAAGTAATCCCACTCCTCCAATCATGGCGATACGGTTCTTACCCTTAAGATGCTTAATCACATTGGTTCCTCCTTTTCCCTACTACCCTACCTATATATCCTGGCAAAGCAACTGGGTGCATGTGCAAACCGCATAAACACATGCACCCATTATATCAAACCGCTGAGAGCTGCTGCAAGGAGCAATCAGATTCTCCATTGTCAGAGACTGCCATCAATGACAATCTGCTACCCTGAATGATGACTCTGGCTAGAAGGTTTGGCCTAGACTAAAATACGTCCGGCCACCCTCTTCACCTATACCATAGTCAATGCGAATGACTCCAATGGGTGTATCCAACCTCACTCCTAGACCATAGCCTGTATGCATATCACTCAGCCGCATACTGCCAGATCTATCCCAAGCACTACCTGTATCGAGGAAGACCACACCGTGGATGGCCTTCATGACCGGGAAGCGGTATTCACCATTGACCATTAGGGCTTTTTCACCCATGAACTCACCATAGCGATAGCCTCTGACTGTTTCCGATCCACCGACATGGAATTTATCCGCCAATGGGGCCTCACCATTGATTATGCCGGTACTTACCCGTAATGCCACAGTCTGACCATTACTGCCCACCTGCATATACTTGCTGAGATCGGCTTCATACTTGGTGAAATCATAGTCGCCACCAAGGAAGTAACCTGCCATCTCCACCGACAGACGATTCTTGATACCCGTTGTCGGGAAAAACGGATGGTCTGTGGTGTTGGTCAGTGTCTGCAACCTGAGACTGCGGGTACTGCCACCCTTGTCTTCAAAGCTAGCAGCATCTTCCTTCTGCTTTACATTGAGGTACTCCGAGTTCTCGATTTTGAGACGCACAGAGGCATTGGTATTCTCGGTAAGAGGCTGTCCTAACGTCACATCTCCTCCGGTACGATGCCAGTCATATTGGTTTTCATACTGATCAAGTCGTTCACGGCTCAACCGATTGTACAAGTTAAAGCCCATGAACATGCCATTTTCGTTGATATATGGTTCAAAGAAACCGATGTCATAGTTGTTCTTCTTCTGGCCAAACTCCCACCGGACATTTACTCGTTCGCCCCGGCCTAGGAAGTTCTGATCAGCTACCTCAACATAGCCGATAAAGCCCTCCGTACTGGAATAGCCGGCTCCACCGGTAAAGACCCCGGTCTTGCGCTCGGTCACAGAGACAACCAGATTCACTTGATCAGGGTCATCGGTATCCTGGAAATCACGGGCAACCTCATCAAAATGACCCAACATCAGCACCCGACGCAAGCCTTGATTCAGTGACTTTATGTTTAGCACATCACCAGGTTTTACTTTCAGCTCTCGCCGAATGACATAATCCTTGGTCTTTTCGTTGCCGGTGATAATAATCTCGGCAATACGCGTCTCATTGATGATAATCCGTACCTCACCGGATGGGTTGACAACCACATCTTCCACCCGCACAGGTATCCCGTATTCCTCATAGGCCTTCTCCACCAAGAGCTTGACATCCTGACGGAGCTCTTCCAGATTCAAAACCCGCCCAGGGCGAGTGGTTATATACCCCTGTAGCTCTGTAGTCGGCAAAACGTCATTGATCACATCCACTTTGGTAACTACCGGGTTTTCTACTACCTGAAAGATGACCTGTAGACCTTTCAAGCCATCCCCAAAGTTAGCCCTCACATCGAAAAAATAACCAGTATCGGCTATCGCCTGTAAATCACTTTGTACTCTTTCCTCGCTTACAGGCTCTCCTACCTTTGTCTGGGTAATGGCTGCTTCAATCACTGACTTATCTACTCGATTGTGGCCCGCGACAATGATCTCTCCTACCGGTGGGTAAGCCTCCTGTTCGCTTTGGGCCGCCCCCATCGCCGATAACCCCAGCACCAGGCAGAAAGTGACCATTATTCCCATTGTGACTCTGTACTGCTTTCTCCTTCGCAATCGCTTTGCCCTCCTCCACGCAACATCCCTCTGTGTCACCGGCAAGACTCCTAAAGAGTATCACTTCCTCGTTAATTCGACCTGCGAACCTGTGAATCCTTCCCAACCCCCGGGAGCAATTGGTGTTAAGGCTGTCGAGTTTCTCCTGCCTATACCGAAATTCCCCCTGTTGCCACTTAGTTGTCGATCACTCGATTAGAAATCAAGCTTCATTTCAATGCCTAGCTTATAGCCTCCATCACCGTTCCAGGTTGTGCTGAGACGCAACCTATGATTAATCTTGTAATCCAGGTGCCACTGATTCTCCCACTGAGGGTAAACAGTCTGTGTGTAGGCCACGAACACATCCTTAGCGACATACTTACCCAACTCCAACCTCACCTGGCCATCACTTAGGCCTGGCTCCAGCTCCAACTCATCCAGACCCAAAGCGTCTTGAAGGCGTCTTTCCAAACCCCCTAGCACATGCAGTCTAAACTGACCTGCAAGTAGCTCGCGCATTTCCCTCTGGAATACCTGGCTTAGTCCATCATCCAAAACTGTATTGACCTTCTCAGGGATATTGAGCATTGCCAAAAGCTCGCTTTCCAAAAACCCCTGCTCCGATTGAAGAGTTGGCTCCATATTAGTACCAGGACCCTGTAGTAGGAGAGTCACCGGTAGACCCTTAACCTCCCCAGATCCCTCAAGATAGATATTGGGGATCAACCCCTGGTAAGGCCGAAATTCTGCCCATCCGCGCACAACCTGAAAAGGTGTACCGAAATAGACTGCCTGTCCCCGTACCACGTCTATGCGGCCACGTACTTGCGGGGTATTCACGCTACCACCTATATGCAAAACACCCCCAGCCACAATATCCACCAGCCCTGCCCCGGTGACTTGTAAGCTATCGTCTATCTCTACATCCACTGCTAACGGTATATCAACCACAGGGACAGAGGTCTGACCCAGTCTGGCCAAATCCAATCTCCCCTGATGCAAACGCAACTGGCCTGCCAGAAGCGGTGTAGGCCATCTACCTGCTAAAGCGATCTCCCCTGATAACCTCCCCGCGAACGGCCCTGAGTCATACCCTACTCCCTTTACTGTCCCCTTAAGATCCAGAAGCGGATGATCTAGTTCTTCCAGTAGAATCGTACCTGCCACGGTCATGATACCATCCCCATAGTGCAGATCAAAGGGAGTAAGCTCAATCCTAGAGCCCTCTAGATTCGCTCTCACCCGGGGCATGACCAGGGCATTGGGTAAACCTGAAGCTGCCCATTTGACGTTCTTGCCACTCAATTGAGCTCGCAACATCGGCTGACCCCAGGGGCCTTGCCAAGTTCCGCTAATAGCCACTGTCCCCTCTAGATCCTGAATCAACTTGGACAACCAGGGCAATCTTTGAACCTCAAGCTGTGGAGTCTCTATCCAAAGATCCCATGCTTCGCCCCAACCGATACTCCCACCCAATTCGGCACTGACACCATCCGCATCCCACTTTGCCTGACTGATCACAAACTGCTTCCCATCGAGTCTGCCTTCGATCTGGACTTGACCTAGGGATATACCATCGATCATCAATCCCTGTACATAGGCCTTAGCCCTGCTTTCTAATCCCTGGCCCCAAGAGCCCAAGACGGTGGCAGTCACATCCACAGTGCCACCGATGGGTGCTCCTTGCCAACCAGGAAGTATTTCCTGGAGTAGTTCTGAGAGAGGAACACCTTCACATTGCCCCTCGACTCTGTACTTCCCGTCGGGACCTAGTGCCGCTTCGCCAAGGAGCTCACGTCCCTGCCAGCGGGTCTGCCAATCTGCTTCCCACTGGGACCCTGCCGCTCCCGAGAAGACCCGAATTTCGGCCCTAAGTTCCGGCAAAATCTCCATCGCCACCTGCGGCAACTCCAGTTGCCATGCTCTGGTTAGTATGGCAACTTCTGCAGGTTTTATACCTTGTATGGATAGCTGAAAATCATAGGAAGGATCTTGTCCCAAAGCTAATGTCCCCTGGCCGGTCACAGTGCCACCCACAAGACTGGCTTCTATGTCACGGAGTCTCACACTCTTCCCGTCAGCTTCCATTCGGCCAATCATTGCACCCAGTGATACTCTCCCATCACTGATCCGGGAAAGGACGAATTCTCCCTCAGCTCTGAGTGAACCCATCTGTCCATACACGCGCCAATGCCCATCAACATTACCGTCAATAGTGCTCTCTAAACTCTGTCCTCCAATGGCATTCATGCGAGCAGGTCCGGGCTGAGTTGCCAAGTCGGCGCCATCCCTCTTCTCAAGTGAGTAACTGCCAAAGGCTGATATCCATCCATCTGTGAGGGACATTAGTTCCTGTAAAGACAGTCTTTCTGTTGTAAGCGAAAGGTCATACTGCGGAGATGGACCTCGGTGAATACTGCCCACAATGATGAGGCGGCTCTTCTCTCGTGTAGTGACCATCA
>JAAZLW010000208.1 GCA_012799135.1 Bacillota bacterium
AGCTCTCGGCTCAGTCTTTACCCCGATGGCTTCCCAATATGTCTTGATCAACTGGAAAAACTCGGTATCACTTCTGTACCCCAGGCCGGCATCGTCAAAGAGGATGGTTATCAGCAAGGGCTCTCCATCAGCTCTTAGCCGATATCCATCGGGGCCACGCTTTAGACCCATTTCGTCTAGCAGCTGTTCGGCCCTTGCCGGATCATATTCTGCATAGGCGAAACTCCATTCTTCTTTGTAAAAGCTACAAGTCGGGTGTACCGTTGCCTGAGTGGGGATACCGGTACCCCCCATCAAGTACTCGTTGATTTCATCTCTGTTAATGGCCAGTGACGTAGCCTGTCTAAACCTCTTATCTTGGAATATCTCTCGCATGACGGGATCCGGGTGAGCCTGATTGAACGAAAATACGACCTCGGTGTAGAGGCTTTCATAGAGGAAACAGGTGTAGTCACCCTTCTCTTCACCCTCTTTGTACAGGGAAACATCATGCATAGTCATTCCCGACATATATCCCCCAACACTCATCTCACCGTTGAGCAGTTTCAGAGTCACTACTTCTTTGTTGGCAACTATATCTATGACCAGCCGATCCACATATGGTAGCTGATTACCTGCTTGATCAACACCGAGGAAATAGGGGTTGCGCTTGTAGATCTTTTGAGTGGTAGTGAGCTTCTCCATTACCCAGGGCCCGACTCCAGGAACATTCGTATCCTGCTGCGTCCATCCGGCATCAGCATGGAACTGGAAAGCCTTATACCAGGCGTCGAATTTCTCTTCTTTGGCGAGCTTCTCGGCATCAGGATTGTACTTTATATGCCACTTCCTTAGATAATGTGCCGGCCGGAAACTAATTTGGGCGAGCACTATGGAGGCAGTCACAGGCCTATAGGGAATAGCGAACTTTACTTGGACGGCATAATCGTCCAGTTTTGTAAACTCAGCCAGCTTGCCACCGGGCATCCAGATTGAAGGCTTCACCGGAGTGAGCTCATCATCCAATACAATATCGTTCCACCAAAACATGATATCATCGGCAGTAAAGGGGACCCCATCTGACCATTTCAGACCTTCTCTAAGGAAGATAACTAGCTCTGTCATATCTTCGGAGAATTCATAACCCTTGGCTATATAGGGAAGGATAGCTTGTGCATAAGCATCGGTATTGAATAAGGAAGGTGGATCGGTACAGCAATAGAGATCATGCCCGCCGGCAGGACCCACGGATGCGCTTCTTAGATCTCCCCCGTATTGCCCGATCTCTGCTACCGTGTAAACCATAAAGTCCTTGGGTAATCTTTCTTTGACAGGGAGGAGCTCTCCTTTTTCCACCAGGGCTGCAAGGGCAGGGGCTTCCCCGAATTGGGTGATCTTATCCCCTGTTGTCTTCTGGTAGTCCTCGGGAGTAGCATGGAGGATCACCGATACTCCAGGTGATTGAACAAACTCAGCGTAGGCGTAGGAAGCAAGACCCATTAACAGCCCAGCAATTAGCAACACTACCAAACTCACAGGGCGATTAAACATTTTCAATCAATTGACCTCCTCTTGCCATTCTAGCTTTCGACTTGCTTCTTCTCTGCCTTAGATGGTAAGAGCCAACGGTCTCTCTTGATGAACTCACCTCCTTGAAAGGTCTGCTCGATTAGGCCATTCTTTTCCAGATAGTTGAAACAGCTGCGCATACAGCCCCGAGACCCTCCCACACCGTAACTTGATCCCTCTTTCTCGCCTATTCCCCATCTGGCCAGCAAAGCGTGACCCTCTACAATGTAGCCTGAAGGAAATTCTTCTGTCTTGCGCCATGGCATGGTAGACAAGGGCCAACAGAATTTGTAAGCGGCTTCTTCAGATACTTCCTGTTCAGTTACATCAAAACTCCAACCGGGGAAGTCTTTATGCAGAAAGGGGGATAACCGTGGATCGCCACCGTGATACATTAGACAGCAGCGACCTAGATTGATGTCAGCCCATTCATAAACTCTGTCTTCTATCTTGATGCTGATCGTCTTACCTTCATTAATGTGTGGAATCGCCCCCGGGCAACCCCGTACACACTCCATACAGCGAGTGCAGATGGATTGAGGCTCCACTAAGGGATCTGGCTCCAAAGGCATGTCAGTTATGATCGCATGCAATCTTTGTCTGGGTCCGAACCTCTTGGTCAGAAACACTTTGGACCAGCCCATCTCTCCCACCCCGGCAGCGACTCCCGCTATCCTAATCGCGAGATGTACATTCGGGGCCACGCCTCCCCGTCGCAGAGGTTCGGTTGGGGGCTGTGTTTCAGGTACTCCTGAGTAATAGGGAACCGCCTCCCACCCGTGGTCCTCCAAGAAACAGGCCAGTTCATACAACGGGTATTGAATGAAAAAGCTGTTTAAGAGACCATGGTAATCAAAATACGTATATGACGGCCAGTAGGTTCCCTCCTCTATACCCCGCCAACCACCCCGCAATATCCTTTTTCCCACCACGATTACCGACTTGGCTTCAGGAAGGATGGAGGCTGGATGCATTCTTGTAGGTGCATCCCTAAATCGCTCTATATTAGCCACCCCGATCAGATCCAAACCGGCAGCCAGACCAAACTCCTTTATCTGTGCTTTGGTAAGCCCCATTGTCCTCTCCCTTCCGTATCAAGAGTAGTTCCTGGTTCAAGGCATCACACCACAGATGATACATGTGCTTGACTATAGGAGTTTTCTCTCCTCAATCACTTTCCATGGTGCTCTCTTTCTGAAGGGATTGTGGAAACTGCTGTCTATGGCTTTGTTAGTCTCTAGATAATCTACGCAGCTCCTGGCACAGATGGCCGCTAATCGATCCGGTTTCCCTGTCACATGATAAGGGTTAGGATATGCTCCATTCTTGCAAGTCTTGCATTTTTCAAAGTCCACCCTGGCTACAACCATTTGCTTGCCACAGATTTCAACAGTCGTTTCACAAGAAGCATCGATGGCTCCCAGTGGGCAAAACTCTGCATGGTCTTTACTGCCGCTGCAAATCGCTTTCTCAAGAATGGGATTCGGTTCCAGCTTGGCATCAGTGAGGATCATCTGAATCCTTTGCCGAGGTCCAAACTGAGGAGTGAGAAAGATACCACAATAACCGATCTCCCCCAGTCCAGCTCTCACGGCAGCATCTTCGAAATCGATCATGACATTGGGTGGCGGCTGGTTAGGTCTTACCGGAATTCCCAGTGCCGGTACCTCAAATGGTAGGTTAGGCAAAGGGACGGCCTCCCAGCCGTTATCTTCCAGAAACTCTCCTAGTTTAAATGTGGCCATAGCCAAGATCCGATTGTTCAGCCAATCCCTTCCATACATGGGGTATAGATCGAATTGTGTTCCTTCTTCTACACCACGTAAAACTCCCCGGGTTATCCTCTTGCCAACCACAACCACTGATCTTGCCTCAGGGAATATGGAGGATGGGTGTCGCTCTTTGGGAACACCATCAAAACGTTCTATCGGTGCAATACCCAGCAAGTCCACGCGGTTGACCCCACCGTAATCCCTGAGCTGTAATGTGAAATCTTTCAATGACTCTCCCTCCATACTAAGGATTTGTCAGAGCGTAATCAGAGCAAACAAACTAGAACAGCCTCTGCCAGTAGTATCAAGTAAGAACCCTTCTATCAGTAGGGAACGTATCCATGAAGAATTGTAGTGTAAACGAGGTCACAAAGCAGCCCCTGCACCATGCTGATGCGTCGGTAGAATCTGAGGTATGTAAAAATCCTGTTCTGTCGATCGTTGGTCACTATGGATGCACTTGTTGAGCAGATTGTAGGACAACTAAGCGGAGACTACCTTAGACTATACGAGACCTATACGAGACTACGAAAGTGTCGCTTTCCGTTTTTCTTGCTATACTCCTGCCGAGTGTGTGGCATTTCTCCCTCCTTTCTTCATACATACATCAAGTCCGCCACATCTGATTGTTCCTGACTTCTGCCAATCGACTGCTGTCTTTTGCTATTATTAGTTTATCAGCCTTTTCTGCTTCTTGCAAGCCATTTCTCTTAACAACTGACACCTTGGGATAA
>JAAZLW010000343.1 GCA_012799135.1 Bacillota bacterium
ATATCTGCCCCGGCTTCTATTACTTCTCTAATATTATCTTTGTTAATACCACCATCAACCTGAATTTTGCAGTCTAAATTTCTTTTTAAAATCATTTCTTTTAGATCTTTTATCTTATTTGTCATTTCTTTAATATATTTTTGGCCCCCAAATCCCGGGTTTACAGTCATTATTAAAACCATATCTAAATAATCAATGATATATTCTATGTCCTTCAGAGATGTTGAAGGATTTAAAGCTACTGAAGGTTTTGCACCCAATTCTTCTATGTTTTTAACTATTTTATTCAAATGATAGCATGTTTCTACATGGACGGTAAGATAATGGGCACCTGCGTCTATAAAGTCCTTTACGTAATTTTCCGGATTGATTATCATGAGATGAACATCTAGTGGTAGATCAGTAATCTCGCTTATACTTTTCACAACTGGTAGACCTATACTTATATTTGGAACAAATTGGCCGTCCATCACATCTATGTGTAACATATCTGCCCCAGCTTTTTCGACTTTTTCTATGTCCTTCGAAAGGCATGTGAAATCTGCCGATAAAATAGATGGTGATAACATTTTCAATATATATCCCTCCGGTTTTCTTCAATTTCATTTAAAAGTTCTAAATATGAATTATATCTGTCTTTGCATATTATCCCTTCACTGACTAGGTTTTTGACTTCACAATTAGGTTCATGTCTATGCATACAACCTTTAAATCTACAATATGGAGCAGCTTTACCTATTTCAATGAACAAATTTGATAGCTCCTCTGGATAAATATGATCAAGCTTAAAATGCCCAAACCCCGGTGTATCTGCTACCAAACCACCAAAATCTAGTTGCAAAAGTTCAACATGTCGTGTAGTATGTCTCCCTCGTCTTGTTTTTTCACTTAATTCACCGGTTTTTAATTTTAATCCCGGCTGAATAGCATTTAATAAAGTTGAATTTCCCACACCAGAAGGACCCGATAAGACGGATATCTTGTCTTTTAGAATGTTTTTTAGTTTTTCAATTCCGAATTTTTCTTTAGCACTTATTGCTATAAGATTGTACCCTATATGGGTATATTTTCTATGGATACTTTCTATTTGTTTTTTCTCAACTAAATCTGTTTTATTTATACAGATTACAATTTCAACACCGGATTTCTCCGCTAATATTAAAAATCTATTTAATTGATTATAATTTAGATCCGGACTTTTTATAGCAAAAACAATTATACACTGTTCTATATTTGCTATAGGGGGTCTAATAATTAGATTCTTCCTTGGTATTACATGTTCTATAACCCATGTATTATCAATTGTTTGGTTTATCTTTACTCTGTCACCAACATATATATCTATATTATCCTTTTTGAAACGTCCTCTTGCTTTGCAAGTTACAATAGCCCCATCAGTCTTTTTTACGAAGTAAAAGCCCCCTAGTCCTTTTAAAATTTGCCCTTCAACCATAAATCAACCTCCATGTATTAAAGTATATCTTCACCCCACAAAGTATCATTTATATATACTTTAACTTCCATACTATCTGCACCTTCAAGAGTTATAGAAAGTGGACTATCCTCGGGTTTATGTGTCTTCTCATATCCTGTTCTTTTCCCAAAAGAATCATTTATAATAACTTTCACATTTAATTTTTCGGGTTTG
>JAAZLW010000209.1 GCA_012799135.1 Bacillota bacterium
AACATCTATTTGCTCGGTAATTCTTGTCCGCAGTAAGAAAGGGTTGGTAATATAGCCGAACTTGCGAGAAGTTGCATTAGAGGTATGGACTGCTATCGCCAGGTCTCCTTATTAGTGAATAGTCGGTATTAGGTATATGAAATGGCATTCCCCCTACACCGATAGAACCCCTTTAACAAAATTCTAAAAATGTGGGATTCTTTTTCGGTGTGCAATGAGCAAAAAAGATACTCTCCATAGGTCCTTGCTTCTTTTAGGGGCTTACACTCTTGGTCTTGGGGTGGCCATCACCGAAGGATCAGCCTACCGCCAAGAACGCCCCTCTTTGGGGTCTCCTCCAAAAACCCAGCTACTATAGGCTTCAGGCAGGATTTACTGTCTTTTGTCGAATATAGTATTAAGCGGGGCCCTATGCCTGAGTTCTCTTTTGTATTGCCTAGTTATTTCGCTTTTGATATAACGCCTGCGTACTCATGCTTTTGTGTATATATTACGATATGTTGTTTTGACGCCTAACATCCACTGACCCAAGGAGAGAGAGGTATGTGCCATCCCATAATTGACGAGCTATTGACTTACACTAGACAAGCTCCCATGATGTACTACCAGCTCATAATCATTGTCGGTAAGAGCGGCAAGACTACTGTGCTCCGCAAATTGGGCCAACATCTAAAGGTGCCTGTCATTAACCTCAGCCTTGAGCTTTCCAAGAACCTGCTGATGACTTGCTGACGACTGTAGAGACAGTGCTAAGGAAGATTCATCGCACAGTTAGTGGCCAGTTCATTTCGTCCAATCCACATAACGGGCAGTATTATCTTGATCTTGACAAGATAATCGATTATAGTGCTTTGATCAAGAAACGAGCTAAGAGCCTGGAGGAATCGGACCGGGATCTATACTATTACGAAGCACTCAAGCGAGTCATGGAGTGCACTGACGAAACCCACCGTCCCAGATATCGCATATGGCAGCATGAGCTTGAGTGCGAAGATCGCAAAGCCGGCCGGCTCGGCTATCCATTCTTTGGCTGCTCCAATGAACACCAGCTAAGCCAGTTGGTGAACCTAGATCGACTCCGCTCGGAGACCCCTTCCCAAAGCTGGCGTCCCTCCGGCTCATCAGGTCTGTGGAGATGCCGACCTTGACATGTCGGCTCCAAGACCGGCGAGGGACTCTTGAAGTTTACAGCTGCCAGGGAGGAGCAGGCGGAGTTACCGTTGTCCCAGGAGGAGCATAGGCAGAATCTCAGGAAAGAGCTGGACGTCAGCAAAGCTAGGCGCAAGGATATAGGGCCGTCTGAACGGCTGACCCGAAGCAAGACGGCCAAGATGGCAACCGCAGACCTACTCCCCGCCTAGGGAGGGAAAAGGCCCAGGGACTTGGCTAATCCTGAGGTGCTCGGGGAGAGCAATTAGCCCGCTGATAGACCTATATTTTCTGGGTCTTAATCGCGTCAACTGTCTTCTCGATGAATTCGATGGAACGCTCAGGGTCATATAGGACCAGACCTATGAAAATGGCATCGATGATGGCAATCTGTGCGATGACTGATGCAGCTGCTCCGCTCATAAACGGGTTTTCCTGTGAGCAAGTGAGAAGCAGGACATCTGTATGTTCTGCCAGGGGAGAGCGCTTATAGTTGGTGATGGATATTACCGTCAGTCCTTTGCTCTTCACTAGCTCAGCCAGTTCTAGAACCTGCTTTGTTGATCCACTGAAAGAGATGCAGATGACCACATCACCTGGCTGTAAAAGAGTGGTGGAGATAAGCTGCATATGAAAATCTTGGTAGGATATTACATCCATGCCAATACGTAGGAGTTTATATGCTAGATATTGAGCTGCCAGATTGGATGTGCCAAACCCGCAGACTAAGAGCCTCTTGGCATTGAGCATAGTTCTGACAGCTCTTTCTAGACTATCTTCCTCCATTATGCTAAGTGTGTCCATAATCGCTCTGGCGTCAGCTTTGAGCGCCTTGGCGACCGCTTCACTCAGGCTGTCCTCGGGCGTTATCTCCTCTGATAGGCTGCCACCGGATTCGGCTGTCTTGGCCAACTCGATCTTTAGCTCCTGATAACCAGATAGACCCAGTAGTCGTGCAAAACGGATTACCGTGGTTTCGCTGACGTTGCATTTCTCAGCGCACTCAGATATGGATAGATATATAACCTTATCCGGTTCTTCAAGGAGAAAATCCGCCACTTTTCTCTCCGCCGGTCTCAAGGAAGGATAGAGACTCTGAATCTGAGTCAGCACAGAATTGGTGGGATAAAGCTCTTGTTGCGACATGGGTACTCACCTCACCTTGGGACATCATTGCTAGAGATAGCCTACCATATAAAGGTGGCCTTAACAAGAGCTAAGGGGGCTTCTGGGCACCAAAATGTAGTTAAATTACATGACCGGGGACTCGTGAAGTATAGAAACAACATTGTGCTTGACACAGTGAAGCATATATACTAAGCTAGACATAGATTGAGAGTATTAGCACAAAGTGGCAAAAAGGGGATGCTGTCTCACAATGGATCAGATCTACGAAAAGCGGGATGTATTACCGGATACAGACCACCGGTCTCAGGTCTACAATGATTATTTCGATCAAGCTGGACGATTGTTCTCCGTAATAAGAGCAACGCAGGGGGAGGCCATCCAGAAAGCGGCAGTGACCATTGCCGAAGCCATGGCCCGAGATAATATCCTCCATGTCTTCGGGACCGGGCATTCGCACATGTTCGCAGAGGAACTTTTCTATAGGGCGGGAGGTTTCGCCAATGTCAACGCTATCCTAGAGACAGGGTTGATGTTGCACGAAGGGGCTGCAAAGAGCACGGCACTTGAACGTTTACACGGATATGCTCCCACAGTACTAGACCGTTACGATGTTAAGCCTGGCGATGTGCTGATTATTGCATCGAACTCGGGCATCAACCCGGTACCGGTAGAGATGGCAAGAACCGCCCGCAAACGAGAGTTAGCTACAATAGCTATCACTTCACTCAAGCACTCTTACGCCATGAAATCGCGAGATGTAAAGGACCAGAAGCTATATGAGATAGTAGATCACGTAATTGACAACTGCTGCGAGCTTGGAGACGCCAGCGTGACTATCGAGGGGATGCCCCATCCGGTAGGTCCCCTATCCAGTCTGGCTGGCATTCTTATATTGAACAGCATCATGTGCCAGGTGGCTCAAGAGCTGGTCGCTAGGGGTACAGTGCCCCCCATATATGTGAGTAGCAATATTGGTGCTGGAGATCAGGTTTCATCCCATTGGGTTGAGCTGTTCAGGGGTAGGATAAAGCATCTGTAACCGACACTGGCATAGAAAAAAGAGCAAAACCAGACTTCGTAGCTGGATGAGAATGAGCGTCAGCAGTGATAGACACTACGGTGGTGCGAGTCGCATGACTAAGGAGAGCCAGTTTTTCTCAGAGATGCCCGATGATCTGTATTTTGGTCCTGTTTTTGATGAGGAAGAAGTTGAAGCTGTAAGCCAAGTGATACGGTCGCTCAGAATAACTCAATTGACTAGTAATGTTGTGGAGGAGTTTGAGGAAGCCTTTGCCGGTTATGTAGGTGCTCAAGAAGCCATCGCCGTGAATTCCGGTACGGCATCGCTGCAGACGGTATTGGCTGCACTAGGCATTGGACCTGGTGATGAGGTGATTGTGCCGGCCTTCACCTTCATAGGTACCGTGGGGCCTGTTATGCAGCAGCAGGCGACCCCGGTATTTGCCGATATTGACCCAAAGACTTTCTGCCTATCTGTTGAGGATGTTGCTCGTAAGATAACACCGAAGACGAAGGCCATTATGCCAGTTGACCTCTTCGGTCACCCAGCTGATCTCGATCCGATTCAGGAGTTGGCAGACAGCCATGGTCTGGCAATGATCGAAGATGCCTGTCAGTCGCATGGTGCAAAGTACAAAGATGTCCGTCTGGGAAGCCTTGCTAGAGCTACGTGTTTCAGCTTCCAGGAGACCAAGAACATGACCACCGGTGAGGGCGGTATGATCACAACAGATGACCCAGAGCTGGCCGCAGCTTGTCGTCAGATTCGCCATCAGGGCGAGGAGAGCTGGGGAGTCATCCGACGTGTTGGATATAACTATAGGATGACAGCTTTGCAGGCAGCTATCGGTAAGGTACAACTAAGGAAGCTCGATAGCTTCAATGACATACGCAGACAGAACGCAGCCATTTACACTGAGATGCTATCTGACCTCAAGCTTCAATTGCCCGAAGAAGAGCCCTACGCATGGAGTGTTTTTCATGTCTATTCCTTGCTCATACCTACCAGACTTACCGACCGGAGAGACGAAATTGTCGATGCTCTTCTAAAGAAGCGAGTCCCAGCAGCAGTTGCCTACCCCAGCCCATTATACACCAGCCCCGTGTTCGAGCACCTAACTGGTCCTTTCGATTGCCCTGTAACAGAGGACATCTCCAGTAGAGTAATCACTTTGCCTACTGCCCAATCAATATCTGAACCTATAGCAGAGAGAATCGGAGTCATTACGTATGATGTCCTCAAGTCATACCTTGCATGAGGTCCAGGGAAACGGAACTGACCGTACCGACACATGGATGCAAGGGTTCTTCTGAGTGGAAACTGACTATATGGATGGAGGTGGTCAGAAAGAAGAGCATATTTCGTCAATTGATGACCATGGTGGGCTTCAGAACGTAGACAATCATGTTTGGCTATTTACCACTTCGGTGATCATTCATCAGGGAGGTATTCCTAAATGCGAAATCACGACCGTCTATTATCTGCTTTGCTTGGAAGTCTCATAGTGCTAGTCCTAATGTCGTTTACCGCAAGTGCTGAACAGGTAACTCTGAAGTACATGATTTGGGACCCGTCGATCAAGGATACCGAGATCAACGAGGTCATCAAGCCCTTTGAGGCTGCCAACCCCAACATCAAGATTGAGTTCGAAGCAATACCGTGGGAAGCTTACTGGCAGAAAGTGCAGACTTTGTCTGCCGCTGGTACCCCTCCCGATGTGTTCAACATGAGTGTAGCATATGCATGGGATTTCGCCAACAAGGGCTTAATCAAGAATCTGCAGCCCATGCTTGATATGGAATTTGAAATGGATGACTATTTCGGTGACGTAGTCGATATCCTCCGCTACAATGGTGACGCATATTGCTTCCCATTTGCCTGGGTGTGTTCGGTTCTATACTACAATAAGGATATGTTTGACGCCGCAGGGCTAGACTATCCCGACGAGACCTGGAACTGGAATGATCTGTTGGATGCCGCTAAGGTCCTCACTGTCGATACGAACAAGGATGGCAGACCGGATCAGTGGGGATTCCTAAGTGACTATAACCATGAGGTTCTAGACAGCTTGATTAAGTCCAATGGCGGTCAGGTACTGTCCTCTGATTTCAGTACGTGTGAGCTGAATTCCCCCGAAGCTATCGAAGCAACCCAGTTCTTGGTTGACATGATCAACAAACACGAAGTGTCTCCTTCACCGGCGCTTCTTCTGCAGGGAGCCCCAGATCCTTTCTTGACTGGTAGGGTGGCTATGCGTGTTGCTGGTAGCTATTTCATCGATACTTATCGCACGATCAAGGCCTTCGACTGGGATATTACTATGGTACCACAGAACTCCAAGACAGGTATCCGCTCAATCTATGGCGGCCCCGATAGCGTGGTAATCGGCTCAAAAACCAAATATCCCAAAGAAGCATGGGAGTTCGTGAAGTTCATCATCGGCAAGAACCGCACTGTGGAGAGCTTTATGGGTGGGAAAGTACCCATCTATAAACCTTTGGCGTATTCTGATGGTTGGTTGGAGATAGGTAAGAAGCCTGAGAACAAGCGAGCGATTCTTGATTCTGCGCAACATGTACAAGGAGCAGACTTCTCTTCTCAATGGGCTGAGTGGCGGATGACAGTAATGAACAATGAGTTACAGCCAGCCTTCTTGGGAGAAAAGCCAGTGGATGCTTGCATAAAATCAGCGACGGAAGCGATCAATAAGGTACTTGCCACTCATTGATGGCGGGTTTCCAGGTGCAGTGGACTTCAGGGGTCCACTGCATCACTTCCTTAATCAGGGGGTATGAGCAAGCATGCCGGCAAAAAGGAAAAGGAAGATCTCAAGAAAAACCCGGGAAGCCATTGAAGCATATGTGCTTCTGCTTCCCACTCTGGTGGGGTTGGTAGTCTTCACGGCGGGAGCGGTAATCGCCGCGTTCCTGATAAGCTTCACTAGATGGGACATCGTGACCCCAGCAGAATGGATCGGTATAGGTAACTATCAGCGGCTCGCCACAGAGCCTTTGTTCTGGAAGGTACTAGGCAACACCTTTTACTATACCATCTTAAGTGTACCCCTCTCGTTGGTTCTGTCGTTGATACTGGCCTTGGCTCTGAACCAAAAGATACGTGGGGTGACGATTTACCGTACCATGTATTTTCTACCCGTGGTTTCCTCTACAGTAGCGGTCTCACTGGTGTGGTACTGGATGTATAACCCTGAGTTTGGTCTGATCAACTACGCGTTGGCTAAGCTTCTCAACATTAATGGCCCCGCCTGGTTGTCCAGTACAAAGTGGGCCATGCCAGCCATTATTATCATGAGTGTTTGGAAAGGTCTAGGCTATAATATGGTAATATTCCTTGCTGGATTGCAGGGGGTTCCTCAGGAGCTGTACGAGGCCGCTCGAATTGACGGTGCTACCGGTTGGCAGCAGTTTCGTAATATCACGCTGCCTATGATATCGCCGACAACGTTTTTCGTGCTCGTTATGTCTACGATCAGCTCATTTCAGGTGTTTGAGCAGACTTACATCATGACAAAGGGTGGGCCTGCTTACTCCACCTTGACATTAGTCTACTATGTATTCCAGCAAGCTTTCCAATGGTACCATATGGGCTATGCAGCAGCGTTAGCCTATGTGCTGTTTGCCGTAATACTGGTGATTACTCTGCTGCAGGCCACGTGCCAGAGGAGATGGGTCCATTATTGACACGCTAGCCCGATTGCATGAATCCCAAGGAGGTCAGGGTTTTGCAGGCTATAGGTATAGCACAGAAAGACAAGAAGCGGCTCGGTACCTTTCTCAAACATGGGTTGTTGCATTTGTTCATTGGAATAGGTGCGATGACCATGTTACTCCCCTTCCTTTGGATGGTTTCGTCATCACTGAAGACCGGTGCAGATATATTCGTCTTTCCGCCCCAGTGGATACCCAGACCACCGGTTTGGAGCAACTACCCGGAGACGATAGCTGCCATGCCGTTCGTAAACTTCGTAGCAAACAGCATTAAGATAGCATCCTTGGCTACGTTAGGCCAGCTTATCACCTGCTCCATGGCGGCGTATGCTTTTGCGCGCATGGAGTTTCCAGGAAGAGATCTGCTTTTCGGTATTCTAATGGCTGCACTAATGATCCCGGGGCAAGTGACCATGATCCCGATCTTCTTGATCATGCGTTCCCTAGGATGGGTTGATACACATTTACCCTTGATTATTCCATATTTCTGTGGCGGGGCCTTTGGCACGTTTCTTATGCGCCAGTTTTTCCTTACTCTACCCAAAGAACTGGAAGATGCGGCTATGATCGACGGCTGCAGCAGATTCGCCATCCTATGGAAGATATTTGTGCCTCTTTCTAAACCGGCTCTTGCCACATTAGGAGTATTCACTTTCATGAACCACTGGAATGATCTCTTAGGACCCGTAATCTACCTTACTAGTTTTGATAAAATGACTCTGCCCGTAGGGTTGGCTGTTTTTCGCGAGCAGTATAACACGCAGTGGAATCTCTTGATGGCTGGCGCGCTGATCAGTGTAGCGCCTATCCTCGTTATGTATGTTTGTGCTCAGAAGTACTTCATACAAGGTATAACAATGACGGGGATCAAGGGCTAGAGAACAGGTCTGGTGAAAGAGAGGAGCATTCCTGTAATGAGTAAGAACGGACTTTGAAAAAAGAG
>JAAZLW010000210.1 GCA_012799135.1 Bacillota bacterium
GGTGCCAATATCGATCCCAATCATGTAGCTCATGGTTAGCCTCCTCAAGTTCCGTGGTTCAAACATGACTAAAGCCAATCCGCCACTACTACCTTGGTAGATAGAAGTCGGCCATAGGGCTCATATTTATTCCGTTTCTCCCCGTCAGGGCAGAGCCTAGCAGGTCTTTCTGCCCTATACGGGGAATCTTGCCATTAGATAATAATTCCACATTATCCAAAGGAATACCTTTCAACACCCTTGGGGGCAGGGCTGCGTATTCCTTCCCATAAGTCAGTACTTTGAACCGGCTCAGAACCATGAACCTGGTAGGTGATTGTATTGATCGCAACTATTACTCTAAACCCTTCTATTGATCGGACCCTGGAGCTTGATCGCCTAGTCGTGGGTGGTTTGAATCGGGTTAAGGGCAAGATCGACCATCCTTCAGGCAAGGGTATCAATGTCTCCCGAGCCTTGAAGCTCTGGGGACAACCAACTGAGGCGCTAGCCTTGGTGGGAGGCAGCAGTGGTCGCTGGTTGACTAAGGCTCTGGAGGAACAGAGCATATCAATGGATTGCGTAGAGGTGCAAGACGATACCCGGACCAATGTCAAGCTCTGGGCATCCTTGGAAGGATGCTCAACAGAGATCAATGAACCGGGACCTACCGTCACTGCCAAGGAGCTTCAAGATCTAGAGCGGAAGGTAGCTAAAAAGGCCGTCGGGTGGGAGTGGGTGGTCATCTCCGGTAGTGTTCCACCTGGTACTCCCCCGAATTTCTATGCCACCTTAGTGGAGATTGCCAAGGGTCAGGGGGCAAAAGTGGCCTTGGATGCCAGCGGAGTTGCCCTACGGGAAGGTCTAGAGGCCAAGCCTGATCTGATCAAACCCAATGAGGTAGAGGCGGCAGAGCTCCTCGGCTGGGAACCGCAAGATGAGGCCGAAGCCATAGAAGCGGTAGAGGCGCTAACCGGGCGGGGGATTGATTATGTCCTGCTTACCCTGGGCAAGGCCGGGGCCTTCATCGGCCACGGGGGTCAGATTTGGCAAGGGATACCGCCCAAGGTTGCGGCCAAGAGTGCCGTAGGGTGTGGAGATAGTACTGTTGCGGGAATGGTCTGGGCCCTGCGGGAGCGAAAAGATCTGGCGGAAGCGATGCGTTGGGCCATGGCTGCTGGAGCAGCGGCAGCTACCACCTGGGGGACAAAGCCGCCAGAGTGGCAGATAGTAGTAGAATTAGCTGATCAGGTTAGGCTCTATCGTCATAGGTGAAGTGAGACCAGAGTATGCGAGGAGGGACAAGGTTGCCTGATACCAGAGTTTTTGTGATGCTAAGTGGCTTTCCCCTTTGGCAGAATGTAGCTGAGGAACAGCTAAGAGAGATTATGGGTCTGATGAGATATCTGGAACTATCAATTGGGGAGAGCTTGGAACTTGAGGGAGAAGCGGGAGAGGCTCTGCTGATAGTGGAGGAAGGATTGGTCAAGCTGGTGGAGGAGAAGAAGGGCTGGAAGACTACCCTAGATATCTTCGGTGATGCTACCTGCTTGGAGGAGCTAGCACTGTTTGCTCCGGTATTCGAATCCCACCGACTGGTCGCTCTCTATCCCAGTAGACTTTTGAAGTTGGACCAGCCATCATTCGCAGAATATCTCCAGTCCCACCCTGAGGTTGGATGGCAGATCCTAGTAAATGTCGCGAGCCTTGCTTCTCAAAGAAGCCCGGTATCAGAGCTGTACCGCCAACCACTGGAAATTCGTTTAGCCCGTTACCTGGTGGGATTGGCTCGCCATCGAGGCATAATCAGTCCCAGTGGTATAGCAATTGACTATCCGTTGCAGGTAGCAGATATCCAAGCAGCTATTGGCGCTCGGGAAGGTGAGATGGTAGCTGCCTTAAGATCCTTAGTGGCAAGGAATACCCTTGATCTCTCCCAAGAGCTGGTCGTGACTAACTTAGATCAGCTGAAGGCCCTGGCGTATGGAGGAGCTTACTCTGCATCATGAAGTCATTGGAAAAATCGGATGACCTACTTCGTCGGTCCTTGCCAATTGGAGCCTTTTCAACTCCCTTTAGGGTGAACCTCTGCAGATCGCAATGGAGAGCGGCGCTAAGCGTGCACTCATCCCCCTGGAGAACAAGCGACACTTCCTCGAGGTTTCCGCCGATATTGCTGAAAAGGTGGATCCGATCTTCTATGGAGATCCGCTGGTTGCGGCCAGAAAGGCTTTAGGGATGAACTAGCCTTTCGCGAATCCATTTGACATCATTCTACCTCTCATCTACAATGAAAGGGAAGAAAGCCTAATACATGGTAGAGTAGGTGCTGTGCGTTAAGTGCCACGGGATGGGAAGTAGCCTGTGGACGAAGGGCCTAAGGGCCCGCGGTGCGGCATCGCGTCCGCTACTACTTCGAAACTGGGTACCTTCCGGCTTCGGTGTGGTGTGCGCGCTCACCGAAGAGGGGAGGTATTTTCCTGTGCGCGTTGCTAC
>JAAZLW010000211.1 GCA_012799135.1 Bacillota bacterium
ATATGTATGGAGTAGATCTCCGAATCCAGTATATGGTCTTCCAAGAAATCATCGTACCTTGCCGAGAGGGATTTCAAGTACATACCAAAAAACTCGGTATTCTCATCAAAAGATGATTTTGCGTATCCAGCCATTGCTCTTCTCCTCTCCACCCACTCCATGACAAGGTTCTTGCCTATCCTTAGTGCATAGGTCATAATTGCCTAGGGAGACCTTAACCCTCATCCGCTCTTACGTGTCTGTTCTGTTTCCGTCTTCACTGTATCCATTTGGGCACTCCGTGTCAATTGTGGCAACCGGAAAATATGGCTAGGAAAGAGCCCTTGACTGCTGCTCTCAAGTACTCTATAATGTAAATAGCAGGTAATACTTGGTGTGAGATACCATCTAGGAATGTATGCTTTCTCCTTCCTATTACCTAACCCGCCGCAACCCCGGCGGGCTTTTTTTGTGCTTGGTAGCTAAATCAGGCCCATGGCTTTCCCTACACTCTTGAAAACCTCGATACCGTAATCTAGATCCTCCTGGCTATGGCTAGCCGATACCATCACCCTGATGCGAGCCTTGCCTCGAGGAACCGTTGGAAACCCGATGGATTGAGCAAAGACCTTCTGCTCAAAGAGCCGTTGACTAAACTCGGCTGCCTTCGCTGCTTCTCCGATGATTACCGGAGTAATGGGAGTCTGGCTCTTCCCGATATCAAATCCGAGCTCTTGCATGTGCTGCTTGAAGTAACGGGAATTATCCCAGAGCTTAGTTACCAGCTGATCATCGCTATCCAGAATCCGCACTGCCGCGATACAAGCTGCCACATCTGCCGGTGTCACCGCTGAGCTAAAGAGAAATGGCCGCCCGCGCTGAGATAGATAGTCAATTAGTTCCCTGGCACCAGCGACGTAACCACCTACTACACCCAAGGCTTTAGAGAGTGTGCCCACTTCTACATCCACGCGGCCATGCAGGCCAAAATGGTCTACTATCCCGCGGCCATTAGAGCCCAAGACACCCTCCCCATGGGCATCATCGACCATCGTCATAGCACCATATTTGTCAGCTAGTTCTACGATGGCCGGAAGGGGTGCGAGATCTCCATCCATGCTAAAGACTCCATCGGTAATGATCAGCTTTCGCCCCGTGGTCGGCTCCTTAAGGCGTTCCTCTAGGCTCTGCATATCACAGTGTTCATAGACCTTAATCTCGGCTCGACTAAGCCTACACCCATCGATTATGCTCGCATGGTTGAGACTATCACTGTAGATGGTGTCGCCCTTGCCCACTAGGGCTCCGATCACTGCCAAGTTGGCAGTAAATCCCGACTGGAAAGAGATCACGGCAGGCACCTTTTTGAACTTGGCTAGAGCTGCTTCCAACTCCCGGTGTAAGGTCATGGTCCCCGCTATAGTCCTGACCGCTCCGGGACCTACGCCATACTGTTCGATTGCCTCCTTAGCAGCTTGCTTTAATCTTGGATCGGCGGCCAAGCCCAGGTAATTGTTGGAGCAAAAGTTCAGCATAGACTCACCATTGATGGTCACCCAAGCACCCTGAGGACCTTCCAGTGCACGGATAGAATTGTACAGTCCATCGCTTCTTAAGGACTCAAGCTCATCTTTCACAAAACTTAAGGGTCCGCTCAGCATACAAGACTCCCTTCCTTCTCACTTGATGCTAGAACTTCGGCCTCTATGATTTTCCCCTAGGGAATCAAAAGCACCTTACCACAATGACCGGAATTCATTAGCGCCATAGCTTCTTCATACTGCTCAAACTCAAATCTATGAGTAATCACCGGACTCACATCGAGCCCTGCATCCAAGGCCGCCTCCATCTCAAACCAGGTATCAAACACGCGGCGACCATTGATGCCATACAAAGTAAGCTGGTTAAAAATCACCTCATCCAGATCCATATTCACATGATCCGAGAAGATACCCAGCAACGATACTGCTGCACCTTTGCGCAATGCCTCTAAGCCACTGGCCAATGCCTGACGAGAGCCTGACATCTCGAGTAGGATATCGGCACCAATACCGGTTACCTTGTGGACAGTAGCTGCCAAGTCCTCTTTTTCAGCATTCACGACGTAGTCTGCCCCGAGTTTCTCAGCTAAGTCTATCCTGTAGTCATTCACGTCTGAGGCGAAAATGTGGCGAGCACCGGCCTGACGAGCGAGTGCAATACAGAAAAGCCCAATGGGACCACAACCAGTAATCACTACATTCTGCCCAGTGAGGCAATGAACGTAGGCAGCATGCACAGCATTACCCAATGGATCGTGTATAGCTCCAATAGCCGGGTCACCGTTCTCTGGCAAAGGCCAGACATTTTTGGCATCAATAGCGGCATACTCGGCGAAAATGCCGTCTACATCGACACCCAGAATCTTGACATCATCACAGATATGACCTTGCCCAGTCCGGCAATAATAGCATTTCCCGCAAGTGAAATGTCCTTCGGCAGTCACCAGCATTCCTTCCCGAAGACCGGTAACACCTTGGCCAAGCCGGGCAATTCTACCGGTAAACTCATGCCCCACAGTACGGGGAGGTTGTACACGATTGCGAGACCAAGCATCCCAGTTGTATATGTGCAAGTCAGTACCGCAGATAGCTGCCATTTCGATCTTTACTAGCACCTGATCCGGTCGGATGCTTGGCACCTCTACCTCACACAGCTCCAGCCCCGGCCCTGCCACCCTCTTCTGTAGCGCTTTCATCATCGCCATTCACCCACCCCCATTGTTTGTCATGACTCAACTCCTAAGACTACATTCCCAAATCCATATCCTGGTAGTTGTAGCCTGCCATGTGTAGCATAGCAGCATGCATTCTTTGTATATGCTTTCTCATCAAAGTCTCTGCCCGGTTGCCATCTCCCTCTTCAATGGCAACGAGAATCGCCAGGTGCTCTTCATACATCACCTGGGCCGCTTCGGGCGAACGCCTTACATAAGCCAAATATGCGCGATTACAGAGGGGATCGACTAGGCTTTCCAGCACCCTGACCAATCGTTTGTTACGGGCCATAGAGACCAGCTTATCATGGTGGGCCCGTTCTCGATGGTAAAAAGCCTCTATATCCTGGGCCTCCACTGCTTCCTTCACCAGATCCAGACTGCTCTTTAGCGCCTTGACGTCTTCATAGGTTACAGAATGGGCTAACCGCCTGGCAACATATCCCTCCAAGATACTACGGATCTCTGTAACATCCACCGCATCAGAGAAATCATCCGCCTTGACCAAAGCACCCACCTTTGGCACTAGCTGAACCAAGCCTTCCTGCTCTAGGAGCCTGAGGGCATCTCTTGCCGGTGAGCGGCTAACATCATATTGCCGCGCCAGTTCGTTTTGGCTGAGCACGGTGCTAGGAGCAATCTCCCCTGACAGAATGGCTTGCTTTAGCTCCTGATATATCCTCTCAGATTGAGGTGCATTATCACCACCGCTTGCCGCCAAACGATCACCTCCCCATAGCCTGGATGCCAACGGCAGCTAACCACTTAGCAATCCCCAACTCTCCCAGAACACCCGAGACATTCCAGGGCTCACAAGCAATCAGTACAGCCGGATCCAGAACTAGTCTTCATATCGTATTCATCTAGAATACTGCTTGTATACAAGTTCGGCACTCAAGTTAGCTTTCCTTCTGATTAACTCCACAGTGAGCAGAAAGACAAAAGAGGCCGATAAGTGTGTTACCACAAATCAGCCCTTTTCATGCTTCATGTTTGCCTCTGACAACAAGCCGAATGGCCCTCCCGGCGCCAGACTGTTTTGAAATTGTTTGCCTTCTAGTTCGGCAACAGCACGCCCTGTTCTCGCAGTCTACTCTGTAACGTAGCTATACAGATCTTTTTCGGCGAAATACCTGCCTGCGCGCTGAGAGCTGCGGCTACACCG
>JAAZLW010000212.1 GCA_012799135.1 Bacillota bacterium
CATGATGGTTTTCCGGCGGTATCATCTTCGTCACTATGGAGCATCTGAATTCCTCACTATATCTAGCCACGGTTATCCCCTCTGGATCTTGAACCAACTGTACTTCACTGGAATCCTCTGTTAATCGACCCCAACACATAGACCTCTCCCCCAATGATGCAATGACCCGAACCTTGGTTCAAGGATAGCATTGGGCGGAATTGAAGCAGAGGGAGTAAAGGCGGGGCAGGCCTATAAGACCCAGATACATGGCTGAGGAGATCTTGAACCCACATGGCGTTGGATTTATGTAAGGTGACGTGAATCCGTCATCCTCACCTCTGCCTAGCTTCAGCTTATCGATTCTCTGGCGTCTAGATGGCCATGGTGTACTATGAAGCGTATGGATATCGGAAATCTGGTCTGAAGCTGCTAATGGTGTGCTCGCTATTGCTTCGTTCCTCTTTCCTTGTCAGGTGATATAAAGCCAGATCACAAGCTTGCCACCCATCGTCTGTCGGGTCTGTAGGGAATTTATCCCATACGAGAGTGGTTTTCAGGTCTACCTTATACTGACCGAAGGAACTCATCAATATCGTCTTTCGTCTTGGTATACCTCAGTTTGACAGCCTGTTTATTTACTTCTGTGACACGGTTCAAGCTAAATCCTGAGTAACTGAAGATCACACGTTTTGCGTAGCGTATTGTCGAATCATCTTTATCCCAACCAATTTTTAGCCAAACAAATATGCGTTCATAGTTGGAGTATAGGGCCACGGCGTAAGCAAACGGGAGAAATGAAGCTGTTAATACTGGTGCTAGCAAAAGGCTCCTGAGGGCTTCCATCGAAAGCAAGTTCGAATAATCAGAGATGGCTTTACCAAGCGCTGTAGCCAGGATTACTAATCCAATTCCCCCATGTATCCAATGAATCACCTCCACTACCTCGGCATACTCCGACTTTCTCTCTACAAATGCGTCCATCATTGCAATAATGCTAAGCAAGGGTACCAGGAAAATCTCCAAAACCAGATTAAAAGTATAAGTATTAACAAGGAACTGGATGACAATAATAAGCCTTAGGCTTTCATGGATACTTTGCGAAAGAAAAACTCCAGGCTTATCTGACGTAATACTGTTCATAGCCACTCCTAAGGCAGTCAGAAGAAACCACCAGATAGTATCTTTGAGCAATGTGACATGCCAAAATCCTACTCGATGAAGACCCCAGACTATCAATACAACATAAAGGAGCATACACAGAAATGACAGCAAGAGCTTGGGTTGTAGAGACACTCTAAACAACCTACGTAATTGCTTTCGGATATCTGCTTTAGTTAAAGCAAAGGTCAATAATACGAAGAACCAGATCCCAGTGGCCACTTCCCGACTGTTAAACATGTAAATTTCCCCTGTATCCGTTCTAGCAACACCTCTGAGGAAATCCCGCTCTTTACACGAACTTATCGGAACTCAGGGTAGTTGCTGCTTTGCATCGTTGCAGACCATAGCCGATGCGCTTTTACATCATTGACACTAAAGTGTGCTATTTCTCTTGATTCTCTGTTTTCTTGTTCGGTAGATGAGAATGAACTCTCTTCGCTTAAGGATTGTCCCTCTGTAGATAATACATTGCCTACGATGCTCACAAGATAGGATAGTATCCATAGAATTCCGTACCCATTTTCCGTGGAAGACACGAATACTTAGCCAGCAACTCCCTGACAGAGACAACCTTGAATATTCTGACCCATCCATACATTACCATGAGAAGAAGGCTTCGTCAAACATTTGTTCGTTCTTTACCCTAATGGCCACGACGGTGATCAGACATTCAAGACAGCGACAGGCTATTTCATGAATATGACGCTGTTGCACTGGAGTCATTA
>JAAZLW010000213.1 GCA_012799135.1 Bacillota bacterium
AACGAAAGACAACCTGCGCGGTACCATCCTACTTACCTCCATAGACAGCAAACAAGCCTATGTAAGGTCAACTTTTCGGGTTGAATAAACTCATCCCTCTCCTTTTAACGGTGGATATCCGGTATGGCCTACTTGTATTTCAGCCAACGGCTCCGAAGCGAACTTCGCTAAAGACAACATCCCGGAGTGCTTTCAGTCTCTGGCACCCCATCCCTGTCGGCGTTATCGCCTAACTACTCCTCTTCTTCATCGCCTTTGCATTTGTGTAGCCATACTATTGGCTAAGGATCTAGTTCATGATGGCCTTAATTAGACGACACTGCTTATACATTAAGTAAGCCGTGATCGAACCGGTAGCTTCAAACAGCTTCCAAAAGAAATCGGCGGTCAACTTCAAGGAGACCCCACCCTTCCAGTTAATCCCCGTTCGACAGCTCAATTATAGCATACAGCCTGCCCATTTACAAGGGTTACAGCCGTCAATGGCCTGGTAGAGATAACTGGCAGGTGAACCGGATAATTGCAGAACATCTGGATAGAATATCATCACCGTGGTTCATCCATCAATGTGGAATGGAGTGATTACTATGCCCAGTCTAGATGAAATGATGGCAGTTGGTCAAAGCTGCAGTGAGTATGCACCCACCCATTGGAGTCCTCGTTCTTCCAGACCGGACCCAGAGGAAATCAGCTGTGAAACATGTATACACTGGCAGGGCGAAGAGGAAATGTGTGACCTCGACATCTATGAAGAGCAGTTGCTCAATCTCGACCAAACATAGCGGGATCCTCCTTTGCAGTCCCAGCTCTTTCCTTCTCTCCCACCGACAAGACCAACCCTATTCCTGCCGGTGCGCAATCTTGGAGTGACGAAAACGTACTGCTTCGTAAAGCAAAATGCCACAAGCCACTCCGGCATTGAGAGACTCTACATCGGCGGCCAGGGGAATACGCACCTTTGCATCAGCGACGGCTAGAAGCTCTGGAGCAACGCCCTGGCCTTCATTCCCTATTACGATAGCCGTGGGACCAGAGTAGTCCACATCAAAATGCAATCGCTCGCCACCAGTATCAGCGGCGACCAGCTGACAGTCTTCTCGCCGCAATTCATCGATCAGTTGATCGGAACTAGCATAGAATTGTATGGGAATCCTGAAAATTGTCCCCATTGTTCCCCGCAGCACCTTGGGGTTAAAAGGATCAACAGTGCCTTTGAGACATAATACGGCATCGACTTGGGCAGCCGCCGCAGTCCGAACCATAGTGCCGAGATTGCCAGGATCCTGAACCCTGTCCACCACGAGGTAAAGTGACCGTCCTCGGGGTAGGCTTCGGGGAACTGAGGGGCGCCTTACTGCCGCTACAATTCCCTGGGGTGTCTCCATCCGAGTCAGGTTCCTGAACAACGATGACGAACAACGAAACATCCTATGGGCTGCTTGCCCCATAGCCTCCACCAGCTCACGATTGGATGCATCGGCCTCATCGAAGCCGGTCTCGTAAAAAACGGTCTCTATGGTGGTTACTCCCTGCGCGGCAGCCGTGAGTGCCTCAGCAGCAAAGCGACTCCCCTCTACTGGTATCAGGCCGCTTTTGTCTCGACCTTTACGGGTATACAAGGAGCGCATCTGCTTAACATATTGGTTCTGTGGACTAGTCAATTCCCGAACCATGGGTTGCTACACTACCTTCTTGGTTATGTATTAGGTTTCCGCTTTTTCCAGGAACTCCAGCATTTCGTCCTTGCCAATGGCTATCAGTGTGTCGCCGGACTCGATATAATCGTTGGCACCAGGAGCCACGATCACCTGATTCCCTCGCTTGATAGCCATTATACTCACCCCATAGCGTGCCCGTAGATCCAAGTTTTTTAGCGAACGGCCGGTATATTCCCCGTGGGCCGCCACCTCTATAATACTGTACCCCGGTGCCAGTTCCACGTAATCTACAATGCTTCCGGACACAAGATTGTGGGCTACTCGCATACCCATATCCCGCTCCGGATAGATGACTCGATCGGCACCGATTTTCTCCAAGACTCTTCCATGCAGTTCGGAAAGGGCCTTGGCAACCAACCGCTTGATTCCCATTTCCTTTAGGACTAGGGTCGCCAGAATGCTGGCCTGGATATCTCCTATGCTCACAATGGCAACATCGAAATTCCTCAGCCCTAGAGCCCGCATGGCACTTTCGTCGGTTGCATCTGCTTGTACAGCATGGGTTACGATATTGGCCATCGCCTGCACCTTCTCTTCATCGCTATCTATGGCCAAGACCTCACATCCCATTTGATAGAGGGTCTGGGCCACACTTGTACCGAAACGACCCAGTCCAATCACCACATACTGATAAAGATGTTTCCGTTTCCTGTTCGCCATGGTATTCTGCCCCCCTGCTGGGTAGATGAAAAAGCAGTCCATGCCGGCAGAGTCTATCAAACTGACTCCACCTTGCCTGACTGCTCCCCATGATCATCTGGCGTACTCTAGCTGCTTAGTCCTTGTTTGGCTACATCTACCAACTGACTAAAGGCTTCTGCATCATTCACCGCCAGATCTGCCAACATCTTCCGGTTGATCTCCAATCCGGAATTCTTGAGACCGCAGATAAAGCGACTATACGACAGACCATTGGTACGAGCTGCAGCGTTGATCCGACTAATCCACAATTTCCGGAAATCCCGCTTGCGTTGCCGCCGATCCCGATAGGCATAGGCCAGTGATTTCATCACTTGCTCGTTAGCCGGACGAAACAGTGTCCCTCTGGCGCCATAGTAGCCTTGGGCTTGCTTAAGCACTTTCTTGCGTCTCGCCCTAGAAACAGTACCACCTTTTACCCGTGGCATTCCCTTCGCCTCCTAAACCGAATAAGATACCGCTATAGCCCTCGGCTATGCATAAGGTAGAAGCTTCTGCATTCTCTCTTGATCCCTTGCACTAACCAATGGCGCCTGTCGCAAATTGCGCTTGCGTTTGGCACTTTTCTTCCCTAGCTTATGCCTTCTATAGGCGCTATTTCTCTTCAATTTGCCCGTACCGGTAGCCTTAAATCGCTTAGCTGCACCCCGGTGAGTCTTGAGCTTTGGCATCAGACATCTTCCTTTCTTGCGTCACTCCTGTTTCGGAGAGAGCACCATAATCATCTGTCGCCCTTCCATCATCGGCTGCCGCTCAATATTAGCTATGTGGTTTATCTCTTCCACCATTTGTAGCAGCATATCACGGGCTAGATTTGAATGCACAACCTCTCGTCCCCGAAAACGTACAGAGACTTTCACCTTGTTCCCGTCCTTTAGGAAGCGTTCTGCATTCCTAGTTTTGACCTGAAAGTCGTGCTCCTCAATCTTCGGGGTCATGCGCACTTCTTTTACGGTCACAACCTTCTGCTTCTTTTTCGCTTCCTTCTGCCGCTTAGTTTGCTCATACCTGTACTTACCATAGTCCATGATGCGGCATACTGGGGGACGAGCGTTTGGAGCGACTTCCACTAAGTCCAGTTCCCTCTCCGTAGCAACTTGTAGGGCATCTCTAGTCGACATGACACCTAGCTGCTCCCCTTCCGGGCTTATGACTCTCACGTCTCGTGCCCGGATTTCCGAGTTAATACGCAACTCGTTGCTAATCTCCTATCACCTCCGCGGAATTTTGCCTACCACTATAATCACCCTGGATAATAGCACCAGGATCTAAAGCAGGAGCGGTAATACCGCTCCTGCCATAATAAACAACACCCACTAAGCCACTATCTGGCATCGGGCTATGGTCCCCCAAAACCTTGTTAGCTACTTGCCGACGCTACAAGGTGAGAAGCGGTTACTTCTACTTCTGGAAGGCTTATTTAGCTTTCAACCACTTGACGGACTTTAGAATACCATAGATACTGAACCTTGTCAAACATCTGTATGATTATCTTTACCCTATCTCGTCACCTGTTTGCCCAGATCACTATGACTAGGGGCTAAGGCCATGGTTATCACTTCTTGCGATAGCAGCTCTCGGAATGCATCTACCGACAGACTCCCGAGATCCCCTAATTGCCGATGACGTACCGATACCGTCCCAGCCTTCACTTCCTTTTCACCGACGACCAGCATATACGGGATCTTCTCCAGCTGAGCACTGCGAATCTTATAGCCAACCTTCTCATCCCGGTTATCTATATCTACCCGAAGATCTTCGGCAAGCAGTCTGCTTTGTACTTCTGCGGCATAGTCCAAGAACTTATCACCCACCGGGATAACCCGTGCTTGGATCGGTGCCAACCAAGCCGGAAAGGCTCCGGCAAACTCCTCGATCAGGATCCCAATAAATCGCTCCAAAGCCCCAAAGATGACTCGGTGAATCATGACCGGTCGGTGTTCCTTGCCATCCTCTCCTACATAGGTAAGATCAAAGCGCTCAGGCAACATGAAGTCCAACTGAATGGTGCCACACTGCCAAGAGCGACCTAGGCAATCCTCCAGATGAAAATCGAGTTTTGGCCCGTAGAATGCCCCATCACCTTCATTGATCTTATAGGCCATCTGTTTGGCTTCCATAGCCTGGCGTAAGGCCTCGGTAGCTTCATCCCAGATCGCATCAGGCCCCATGGCATCTTCTGGTTTGGTACTTAGCTCAACTCGGTAATTCAGCCCAAAGATCGTCCGATATACATAGTCGATAAAATCGATGACTCCCTCGATCTCCTCCTGAATCTGAGAAGGTAGCATGAAGATATGGGCATCATCCTGATGGAAACAGCGTACCCGCATGAGGCCGTGCAGTGTCCCGGACAATTCATGGCGGTGGACAAGTCCCAATTCGCAGTAGCGCAGAGGCAAGTCTCGGTAGCTCTGTAACTTGCGCTTGTAAAGTAACACACTGCCGGGACAATTCATGGGCTTAATGGCATAGGTATTCGCGTCTATCTCAGTAAAATACATGTTCTCCCGGTAATGATCCCAGTGACCTGATTGCCGCCAGAGTGACTCGCTCAGAATTATAGGAGTCTTGATCTCTTCATAGCCCCGAGATCGGTGCTCTTGCCGCCAAAAATCCTCCAAAGCCCTCCAGACCGCCATACCTTTAGGGTGTAGAAAAGGAAACCCGGGACCTTCCTCCTGTAGACTAAAGAGATCCAGTTC
>JAAZLW010000214.1 GCA_012799135.1 Bacillota bacterium
CTTACCGACCTGTTGGCCAGAGTACTACGCCCGGTTACCAGTCGACTTTTTCCGGACGTTCCACCGGATCATAGTGCGATGGGGGCCATCATCTTGAGTATTAGTGCCAACATCCTGGGCATTGGCAATGCTGCTACACCCCTGGGGATCAGGGCCATGGAAAAGCTTGATGAGCTAAATACCGAACCGGGAACAGCCTCTGACGCCATGTGCACCTTTGTGGCTTTGACTACCTCTTCCTTGACCATCGTACCCGTAACGGTCATTGCTCTGCGGTCCGCGGCGGGGTCAATGGATCCCACCAGCGTGATCGCTCCCACCCTGGTGGCTACCGCCCTTTCCACATTGGCAGCAATTGTCATCGATTGGAGTTGGCGGCGATGGCGCTCCAGACCCTGATCAATATTTAGGGGGAAATATATGTGCTGATTCAGATCATGGAGATGATTAGTCGCTGGGCTATCCCGACAATAGTATTGGGTATTCCTCTTTGGGGGCTAATCCGCGGTGTTAAGGTCTATGAAGCTTTTGTAGAAGGAGCCAGACAAGGATTGCTGACAACAGTCCGGATCACGCCCTACCTAATAGCTATGTTTGTGGCTATTAGAGTGTTCCGGGTGGCCGGAGGAATGGATATCCTACTGCGGTTGGTATCTCCCCTTACCGGCCTTCTCGCTATTCCTCCGGAGGTAGTACCCATGTTCCTCATTCGCCCCCTCTCGGGATCAGGCGCCTTAGGTATGCTGGGCGAACTGATGAATACTTACGGACCTGATTCCTTAATAGGCCTGACGGCTTCCGTCATTCAAGGAAGTACCGAGACTACCTTCTACGTGATCACCGTATATTTCGGAGCAATCAATATTGCCCGGATACGCCATTCTCTGCCCATTGGCCTCTTGGCTGACCTGGTGGGATTCTTGGCCGCTGTTTATACCTGTACCTGGCTCTTCCGCCACTAGGCTTGTTCACCTAAGCTTGTTCATCTAACCGGCTCGTTTGACGTGTACCAGCGGCTCCTCACCTAAGGAATAAACTGCCTCATTGAGGGCCCAGTCTCCACTGACAACCCGAGCTACCAGGTCCGACATGGGGCGCTCGATCATCTGACAGTATTGGACCAAAGTAACAGGAATGCCCAGTTCCTGTATGATCCGAAACCCAGACACAAAGGCCGACAGCTCGATCTCCGAAGGCACCGCAAACCACGGTATATCCCGGATCGCTTCCAGATACTGAGGCTTGGCATCGAAATCCAACACGTGCCCTAGTTCATGGGCTAGCATAGTGACCAGATAGGATAAAGAGGTGTCTTTCAAATCAGGCAGCCAAACACACAGTGTCCGGTAAGCGGGATGATACAACCACTGCTCGCTCACCTGGCTACCTAAGAAAAGCACGTGCAGAGCCTCTGCTTTGCTCAGCAACCTTTGCACGTAGACATTGCTGGGAAACAGGCCCCTTACTGCCCTGTCTTTGCGTCTTGCTTCTTCTCGGTGTTCTTCAATTAGCTTTATATATGATGATGCCGGTTGCATGGCCTGCCTCCTATGGATTCAAAGTCATTCAAGTTAGATTCGCCCTTCCTACCTGCTTTCCTGTCGGTAAGTTCCGGCAGTAAGCTTAGCAAGAACCTGAGATGACTGTTTCAGGCAGTCGCACTTGCTTGGAACAATAATGCATTTCTGGCAGAAACATGCATACTATTGGGGTAAGTTGCACATAATTGCAGTAGGCACAGTGGTCAGGAGGGATCGAAGATGGTGTTTAGCTCTAGCGATAAGGCAGAGAGAATCAAGGTGCTGCAGGCGGCCATAGAAGCTATCACTCAGCACCCCACCCTAGATTGTCAAGCGAAGCAGCGAGGCATCCAGCCGCTGCAGTTGGCTTTGAGTCGATTAGCTAAGGAAGCTTGACCTATCGATTGGTCCAAAAATAGCCTCACCACCAGCCAAAAACCGGTGGTGAGGCCATTGTCTTTAAGACACGTTCTTCGGCAGTATTCTGTTCGTACAGGCTGTTATCCTATCCTACCCGATTTCCGCCAGCTTCACCGGGCGATTCTCTTTAGCCGATTTCGTCGCGGCCATGGCAATCAGGAGAGACTGCAGACCATCTTCCCCTGTAACCGGGGGTGTGGTGTTATTCCTGATGCAGGCGACGAAGTCATTCATTTCTTGAGCAAAGGACTCCATATAGCGCTCCAGGAAGAAATAGAGGGGCTTATCGCTGACCACGCCACTCTCACTACTGACCGTAACTCTCGTGGCCGTCTCGTTCTGGGCGGTCGCTGCCCCCTTGGAGCCAAATACTTCTACCCGCTGATCATAACCATAGACAGCTTGGCGACTATTATCTATGGTACATACAGCACCATTGGCGAACTTGAGTATCGTTACAGCTGTGTCAAAATCACCGGCGTCTTTGATAGCCGGGTCAATTAACACATTACCCACTGCATAGACCTCAACCACATCACTGCCCGTCAGATAGCGGGCCATGTCGAAGTCATGAATGGTCATATCCATAAAGATACCACCAGAGATCTTCACATAATCTATGGGAGGTGGTGCCGGATCCCGGGAAGTAATATTCACCAGATGGGGCTCGCCGATCTTTCCGGATTCCACCAGCTGGCGAATACCTTTGAAATTCGCATCAAACCGCCGGTTGAAACCGATTTGGAGCTTGACTCCGGCCTCTTCGACAGCGGCTAACGCCTGCTTAGTTGTATCCAGTTTCTGAGCAATGGGTTTTTCGCAAAAGATCTGCTTTCCGGCCCGAGCTGCCTCGATTACATATTCCGCGTGGGTATCGGTAGGAGAGCAAATCACCACAGCATCGATCTCGGGATCATTAATCAGTTCCTTAGGCTCGGCCAGCACTTTTTTGATCCCATATGGGGCTGCCCACTTTCGCGTATTTTCCACATCGACATCCGCAACCGCCACTACGGTGGCATCGGGCACTCTGTAAACCAGGTTCTCAATATGGATTTTCCCAATCCGACCGGCACCAATAACACCAATCCGTACCTTGCCATCACTAGCCATAGTCATCTCTCCTAAAAGCCGAGCTGTTCTCGTAGGTATTTTCTTGCCTTTGCTGCATACTCCAAAGGTGGAGCTAGGGCAGGATCTTGCTCTGCTTCCACGATGATCCAGCCTTTGTAGTTTATTCTCCCCAGTGCCTGGATCACAGGGGCGAAGTCAATCATCCCATCGCCCGGAACCGTAAATACTCCTAGTTTGACTGATTGCAGGAAACTCAGCCCTTCATCAAAGGATTTTTGCATGATCGCTGGGCGAATATCCTTAAAGTGCACATGTTTGATGCGCTCTCCGAAAGCCTCGATCATCTGTACTGAATCGCCACCGGCAAAAACAATATGTCCGGTATCCAATAGCAGATAGACCAAATTGGGATCGGTGAGCTCCATCAGCTTCTCTACTTCGGCAAAGGTCTGAACTCCGGTACCCATATGATGGTGGTATACTACCTTCATGCCTTTTTCTTTGGCCAATCGACCCAGCTCTTCCAAGCCCGAGGCCAGTTTTTGCCATTCGGTCTCTGAAAAGATTGGCTTATGCTTGTGTAGTGGCACATCCATCTGACCTTGAACAGAGCTCCCCTGTTCAGAAACCACGATTACCTTCGCACCCATGGCATTGAGAAAATCCCGGTGCTTGATAAAAGCAGCATAGGTTTCTTCTGGGTCCTTCGTAGTGAAAAAACTGCTGAACCAAGCACTCGCAATAGAAAGACCCCGGGGCTGAAGGGCAGCAGCCAGTACCTCTGGATCCCGCGGGTACTTGTTGCCGACCTCACTGCCGACAAAACCTGCCTGCGCCATTTCGTCGATACACTGTTCGAAGGAGATCTCCCCACCTAATTCGGGCATATCATCATTGGTCCAAGCAATGGGAGCTATGCCCAATCGTACGTCATCTTGCTTCAACACCCCAGACACCCCCACATATTCAGTTACACTAACCTAGATAAGAAAGCTACCATTGCCGAGCTTTGGCCAACACCTCGTCATGTCGAGTATGAGCTTTAGTCACCTGAGCATTATCGGAGACCTCTGCTACTCCTACTCGCCAATAGGATTCATAGCCTCCCGAATGAGTTCCGGGAATGACCTTGATATCGATCAAAGTTGCCCCGGCTTCCTGTCGGGCCTTCTCTAGCGTCCCGGCAAGGTCCGCTAGATCCGTCACTGTATAGGCGGCTGCACCTAAGCTTCTTGCAATCCCGGCAAAATCTACGGTGATATAATCACCATCGAGTCTGCCGCTGTCAGAACGATACCGCAGTTCATTGCCGAAACCACTGGGGCTACCATGCTCCTTCTGCAAGCTCTGGATACATTGAAAACCACCGTTATCAAACATGACGATCGTGATCTTCTGCCCTTCCTGTACAGCCGTAAGCAGCTCTGAATGAAGCATTAGGAAGCTGCCGTCACTGACCAATGCGTAGACATCTTTGTCCGGCTCAGCCATTTTTGCACCCAAGGCTCCAGCGATCTCATAACCCATACAGGAAAAACCATATTCCATGTGATAGGTCTTAACACCCTTGGATCTCCAAAGGCGATGCAAATCGCCGGGTAGGCCTCCGGCAGCTGCCACAATAATGTCATTTTCTGTTAAGAAATCGTTCACCACTCCCAGGGCTGTGGTCTGGACAATTCCTGCCGGTGACTGCATGGAATAGAGCCTATCGACTTCCTGGCTCCATTTTGCCTTTAGGTTGGCCAAGTCTTGACTGTCATAGTCGGCTTTATACCCTGCCTCTTGTAAGGCCTCGGTCAATGCCACCAGGGCTAGTTTGGCATCTGCCTGGAGAAAGGTTGACGACATCTTCAGACCATCAAAGGCACAGACATTCAGATTGAGAATTTCTACATTGGGATTCTTGAAAGCTGTTTTCGACGCAGTGGAAAAGTCCGTCAACCTGGTGCCAAGGGCAATGATCAGATCTGCCTCTTTTGCCAATAAATTGGCAGCTAGAGTACCGGTAGTCCCCACTCCACCCATGTTCAGCGAGTGATCCCACGTCACAATACTCTTACCAGCTTGTGTCACTGTTATGGGGATATTGAAGGCCTCGGCGAACTGTTTCAGTTCTTCTCCGGCGAAGGAATAGTGGACACCACCACCGGCGATAATCACTGGGTGCTTTTTACCCTTGATCAGCTGTACTGCCCGCTTAAGGCTTCCCTCAGAGGGTGGGCGCCGATCAATGTGCCAAACCCGCTTGTCAAAGAAATCTGCCGGATAGTCATATGCTTCCCCTTGGACATCCTGGGGCAGTGCCAGAGTGACTGCCCCGGTATCTGCTGGGTCAGTGAGTACTCGCATGGCATTCAAGGTCGCGGTCATCAGCTGCTCCGGGCGCTGAATCCTGTCCCAATACCTGCTAACCGCCTTGAAGGCATCATTGGCGGTAATGGTATAGTCATGGGGCATCTCCATCTGTTGTAGTACCGGATCCGGTTGTCGGTCAGCAAAGATATCTCCCGGCAATAATAAAACCGGGATCCGATTGACTGTGGCGGTGGCGGCACCGGTCACCATATTCAACGCGCCAGGACCGATGGAGCTGGTACAAGCTAGAATCCCCAGGCGGTTTTTCTGTTTGGCAAAGGCCGTAGCGGCATGTACCGCCCCCTGCTCATTATGTGCTTGATAGTACCTTAGGGAAAGGTCCTGGGTATTTTCCAAGGCCTCCCCCACGCCCAGCAGATTACCATGGCCGAAGATGCCATAAACGCCGTGGACGAACTTGTGCTCCAGACCATCGAGCTCAACATACTGGGCGTCCAGAAATCTCAAGAGTGCCTGGGCCATGGTCAACCTCACGGTCTTACTCATCTTGTTGCCTCCTCTCAGGGAACATCAAGGTTCCTTCTTCCATCACCCACTTATGCTCAGGAACGAAGGTCGGTACCCCGTAAGGATTATTGTCCAGATGCCGGATAACCCAGATATAGTACATAGCATAGCCCGGAGCCGTAACATGGGGGTGGACTTTACTATCGAGAATTTTGACCGAATCATGATCAGTCAAGAGATAAGCTTCATCACCGATAATACCGACTCCAAATCCATTTTCCGGAAGGAACCGATAGTGGTAAATTTCCGGTTGGGGATGGTGATGGGGCGGGTAACTCGACCATTTCCCGGGAAAATCTACCACCTCACCCACGACCAGATTGGAATACGGTGCATTGGTCTTATCGAAGATGGTCCGGACAATCCGCGTGGATGTTTCCTGCATAGTCCCCTTGCCCCGCTCCTCACTGCGGGTATCGGTAGCGCTGTAGAATTTCGGGGCAAACTTCACATCACCACTGGTGCGGGTAATATTTAACTCTACATCGCTATGGGCTGTGATCTTGAGAGGTACATTAGGAGGCAGATGCAGACAGCTGGGATTGTCATGGAATAAGGACTGCCTGCCGGCCTTCTTCTCTTCTCCATTGAAACTGAATGTAACAGAACCGGTCATGAGCAAAAACGCACTCTCTTTCGGACTCTTTTCCTCATAGACTTCACCGGCTCTCAGTCTTAGAAACCCAAAGTCCATCATAGTATTGGCCTGAGCCTCATCTTCTGTTGTGACTGTTGTATAACCCCACTTGAATGGACCTTTAGCTTTTAAGTGATACAAAACACTGCCTCCTTAGTTCTTCTTTTTCAATACCTTTTCTACCCGATCCACGATGGCACTGGCGGTCAGTCCAAAACGCCTCTTCAGATAGTTAACATCTCCCACTTCGCCGAAGAGATCTCGAACACCCACCCTTTCCATGGCTACCGGATAGTTTTCTATCAAGACCTCTGCCACCGCAGAACCTAACCCATTGATAATACTATGGTTCTCCACGGTAACGACTGCACCGGTCCTTTGAGCACAACTGACAACTAACTCCTTGTCTATGGGCTTTAGCGTGAAAATGTTTACTACCATAGCAGAAATCCCCTGCTGCTTTAAGATATCTGCAGCATCCAGGGCCTCGGCCACCATAATGCCCGTAGCAAAGATGGTGACATCATCACCTTCCCGCAAGACGACTCCCTTACCGATAGTGAACTCAGACCCTTCCTCATAGATGTGCACTGGGTTTTTTCGATCTATGCGGATATAAGAAGGTCCTGGCAGATCGACTATCTGGGGAAGAATTGCCTCGACCATGGTATTATCTACCGGCTCAATGATCGTCATCGTCGGGATGGAGCGCATGACTCCCATATCATCAAAGGGCATATGGGTACCACCATTGTAGGCTGCCGTCACACCGGGATCTGTCCCGACAATTTTGGCATTGAGTTGCGCATAGGCTATTGAAATATAGACCTGATCCAGTGCCCGACGGGAAGCAAAGCAGGCGAAGGTATGACAGAAAGGCACCTTGCCTGTGGCAGAAAGCCCCCCGGCAATGCCGATCATGTTGGCTTCCTGTACACCGACATTGATCGCCCGTTCCGGATATGCCTTCTGGAACTCAATGGTCCCATTGGAGTGCATCAAATCTGCATCCAAAACGACGATCCGCTCATCCTTCGCCGCCAGCTCTAAGAGCCGATTCATATATACTTCCTTCATCAAGCGATTATCCCTAGCTCGCTGATCTACTAGTTTCGCCCTCAAGCCCGCTCCCCCCTCTCCCAGCTACCATCATATCCCAGAGCCTTGAGTGCCTCTGTTACCTCGGCCGGAGTAAACCGCATGTGATGGTTGAGCTTGGCCTCCTCGGCAAAGCTGCAGCCTTTGCCCTTGATTGTGTCTAAGATGATCACCGAACTTCGGCCTTTAGCGGCCTTAGCTTGGCGAATAGCCTCATAGATAGCAGCAACATCATGACCATCAACCAATTGGGCATGCCAGCCAAAACTCTCCCATTTCTCCTTAAGATCGCCTAGGGAGTTGATATCTTTGGTGTAACCATCCAGCTGTTCCTTATTCTCATCGACAAAGACTATGAGATTATCCAAGCAAGCATTACCGCCATAGAGGGCTCCCTCCCAAACTTGCCCCTCCTGGCATTCACCATCACCTAAGATTACATATACATAGTTGTCTTTCCCACTCATCCTTAGGCCCAAGGCTACTCCTAACCCGGTAGACATCCCCTGCCCCAAAGAACCAGTGGTCATATCTACACCCGGAGTCAGGTTTCGATCACAATGACTTGGTAGATTCGTACCACCTTGATTGAGGGTACACAGCATATCCTTCGGGAAAAAGCCCCTCAGGGCCAAAGTAGCGTAAAGCGCCGGACCGGCATGTCCCTTGGAAAGTACCAGCCAATCCCGCTCCTCCATGTTAGGGTGCTTAGGATCAACCCGCATAACCCCACCATAGAGCACAGCCAATACTTCGACAACAGACATCGCTCCCCCGACATGCCCAAACCCGAGATGCCCCAGGGCCTTCAATGTCTCGATCCGTATCTCTCTGGCAAAATCCTTCAATCTTGCCACTTCCTGTTCTGCTAACACTAATTCTCACCACCTAAGCCGCCGATTTGAGGCAGTGTTGAGGCTCCATAGGGAAACACTGCGTATACTGCATCTTGTCCCACCAGTCTAAACCCCTCCCTGATGGCAACTTCTACATCCCGATAGACATCGATACCAACTAGTTGTTCATGGCCGAGCTGCTCAGAGGTGACCAGTAATATCTTGACACTACCGGCAATCTTAGCAATCGCCGCCGCCTTATGGCCACCTAAGACGAATTCTTGACGAATGCACTCCAAAAGCTGCATCGGCTTCTTTCCTGAAGTCATCCACTGCCGAAACGTATCATTGCCATATCCTTCCTTGCATTCAGCCACCAAGACGATAACTCCACCCTGACGCACTACGCCTGCACAATTGTCCAGAGCCTTCTGTGCCTGGTAGAGATTGATATCCTTAGGATCGCCACCGGCACTGACGATGGCTAGATCCAACGGCCGGGGAATCGAGACTGTACCTGCTTTTTGAAGCCGTCTACACAAGGTTCGGTGAGCCTCGGTAATATCACCCGCAGCAGCATCAATCACTCTATGTTGCTCGTCCACAATCACATTGAGAACAAAATCCACTCCCACCATAGAGACGGCTTCTTCTAGATCCTCCCGAACCGGATTCCCCTCTAACCGGGCAGCCATGGCCTCATCTTCGATCATATGAGAATGGTTATGCCTGATGGTGATCGGTGCTGCTACCCCCGGTACTATAGCTTTCGCTCCACCGGAGTAACCGGCAAAATAGTGGAACTCCACATTTCCAACACAAATGCGAACATCGGCTTCCACTACCGGACGAAAGATCTCCACAGGAGTACCCCGCTGCGTCCGGCCCACACTCACTACATCGTGAATATCATGGTTGATCACACTGACTCGGTGAAAAACCTCATCTCCCACAGAATGAGCAAGTTCTGCCCTAGTCATGGGCCGATGCAATCCCAGGGCGATAACCACCGTGATTTCTTCATCTTTGATGCCGGCAGCATTAAGCCTTTCTAATAGCGGTGGCAGTAGCACCGAGTTAGGGCATGGTCTAGTAGCATCACTAGTTATGATAGCTACCCTTTGCCCCGGAGCTACCAGGTGCTCGAGTCTAGCTGACCCGATGGGGTGATCCAGTGCCTCCTGCACCATCTCTCGCTCGGGTATGCCTGCCTCTTGCCTCATAGGTAGAAACGTTCCCACATGACCTACTTCCGGGAGACTAAGGGAGTAGCAACCGCCTCCGTAAGGTAATGTAATCTTGGCCGCCACTTTTACACCTTCCTATACGCCTTCTTTAATGCTTTGATTAACGGAAGCTCAACCCCGGATAGAAACCGGACCATAGCTCCACCGGCGGTACAGATATAGTCAAAGTGAGCCTCTGCACCTTCGACCAGTGAGGTTGCGGCATTGACACTGTCGCCTCCTCCCACCACACTATATCCAGGCGAAGTGGCAATGGCATTCCATATGGCCCGTGTACCCTGTTCAAACAAGGGGTTTTCATAGGCTCCCATGGGGCCATTAACGAAGATGGTACCGGCGTTTGCGATCACCGCTTGGTAGCGGGCAATGGTCTGGGAACCGATGTCCAGGTATAGTGCATCATCGACGGGTAATTCTTCCAAGGTACACTCCACCCGGGTACCATCCCGTTCATAGGCAAAATCCGTAGGGTTCACAAATCGGTCTTTGTATTTCTCCATAAATTCCCGAGCCGGCTCCACAAAAACATCCAGCGAACGGTCTTTGAGAAACTGCTCTTGTTGCTTACCAAAGGACTGACCTTGGGCTATCGACATGATTATCCCCGTGACACCACCAGTGAGAATCTTATCCGCACTCCCATTTTCCAAAACCTGGCGGATCATGCCAAAGGCATCGGAGATCTTTAGTCCCCCGAGGACGAACACCGAGGGCCTTTGTGGGTTTTCCATGATTGCATGCAATGCCTGTACTTCGGCCACTAACTGACGACCTCCGGCCGTTGGTAGAACCTCGGCAAACCCCACCATGGAAGGTGAATTGCGGTGAGCAGCGGCAAAGGCGTCGTTGACATAATAATCCGCCAGGGGTGCTAACTGGCGCACAAGATAGCAATCTACCATTTGCTCAGGAGTCAGCTTAACAGCTTTCTCAAAGGTGGAAACCTCCTCGGTCAAATAACGGACATTGCCAAGCAGTACCGCTTCCCCTGGCGGCAGGGCTTTGATTGCAGCTTGAGCAGCCGGGCCGGCTACATCATCGATATACCGGATGGGTTTGCCTAGCTTCGCCGACAGCCGCTTGGCATGCTCCGCGAGGGGAATTAGGTTATGGTAATCCAGAGTGTCGCCCTGATGCGCGAGGATGGCCACCTTCGCCCCTTTATCCAGCAGAGCCCTTAGGGTTGGAATGCTCTTGTTGATCCGGTTTTCACCCACGATTTGCTTAGTACTAGGATCAAGGGGTGAATTGATATCTACCCGTAAGATCACTGTTTTTCCTTGATAATCGAAATCATCAATCGTATTGATCCGCAAGTCAGCCACTATGGCTACCTCCCCAGGTTCAAGTACCGGTTGGTCACTCCTACTGCTTCTAAGCGATCAGTCTGCATCTTCATGCTGGCCCGAATCGCATCCATGGTTTCCGGAATGACTACCGCTTCCTGGGGAATGTTGATGGCATATACTATCCGATCTTCAAAGACGGTAACAGTCTCCTCCCAAACAGCGATTTCGTACATGTCGCCCCTGGGATTGCCTAGGTCTCTGGCATAGCGAAATAGAGAAGCATTGCCGAGGAACCCATCAGCTAACCGCACAACTCTGATCCGAGGATGGGCCTCAAATACTTGCAGGATCTCTTCCTTAGTGGTCTCCCGCTTCGGTTTAGCCACAACCGAGATAATATGCCCATGGGTAACAGGAGTATGAACTAATACTCCCGTGGCCTTCACGTGAGGCATGATCAGCATCAAGTCCACAGCTTGATGATTGGGCACAGGGTCCACCTTGAGAGCATTAGTTAACCCACGGTGATAATCCCCGGGATCAGCTACTCGCCTGATGATGGTAATAATCACATTATCGATGCCAATCTCCCGATCCAGGCAGTCTACTGAGCGAATCAGGCCTGTGGTGTTACAGGAAGTCAGCTTCAGAAACTGCTTGCCAATACCATGCTCATAGTTGGCATAGCCATGGAAGAAAACATCAGCCACACTGGTTTTTTCTCCACCTTGAAAGACGGCTTTCTTGCCATACTTCTCATAGATTTCCTTGTTCTTGGCACCAACGCCCGCACTGGTGGCATCAAGGACAATATCGACCTTCTGTACCAAATCCTCTAAAGACCCCGATACGGGAATGCCATATGCTTCGACTTCATCCTGATTCTCCGGTACGGCCAGATAGAAGTCATAAATCATACCTTTTTCTTTCAAGGCCATCACCGGCAATGTGAGACCAACATCGGCCACACCGACTAACTCCATATCCTTCTGTAAGGCTACACCATCAGCGAGCCGCTGGCCAATCACACCATAGCCCACTACACCAACCTTAACCATAATATCCCTCCTGTAGAAACTCCACTAAAAATACCCACTCTATAGATTCTCCTCAATCTCCAGGAAAAAATCAAGTCACAGATCGCTACCGTCGCTACCTGTGCTTAGATCATAAACGCCACTGTGATGCAAAGCGAGTAATAGGCAGACTACTTCCAGAACGCTGATCTGGGTAATTCGGGTGACGCCTCCTTCACTACCCAAAGGACTAGGTTTTACAGCAGTCGTCAGTACTATGTCGGCTTCCTTGGCCAACAGTGAATGAGAGTAATTGGTTAATACTATCGTTTTACATCCCTTATCCTTGGCTGTTGCCAATGACTCACAGACATCGTGAGTGGAACCCGAGTGGGAGATGGCAAATAGCACATCCAAGGGTGTCATACGATTGAGTAGTAGCGGAACCGTGGTAAAATCACTGGACCACTGGCTATTCAAACCTAGCTTCAAAAGCTTATAGCTAAATAGTTTGGCAATCGCTGCTGTTCCGCCGGTCCCGATCACCAAGACCGCACCGGCTTCATCTAGGGTTCTGCATGCCTTCTGCAGTTGCTCCTCAGATAGCAGCTTAAAGGTGCTATCTATGGCCTGAGTCTGCATGAGACGCGCCTTGTTAAGTATAGAGACCAAGCTATCGGTGGTATCGATCTCCTGGTAGATTTCCCGATAATTCAGGGCCAAATCCTTTGCCAAGGCGATTTTTAGATCACTATAACCATCTAGCCCAATCCTTCGACAGAGCCGAACCACGGTCGATACCGCCACTCCTACCTTATCGGCCAGTACATTAATGGGAAGCTTCAGGATTTCTTCCGGGTAATTCTGAATAAAGCTAGCTACTCGCTGCTCGGCTCTTCCTAAGTTGTCATAGGCTGATGTGATCTTGAGAAAGACTTCTCCACTGATTATGACTTTTCCGTTCTCCATAGGATCGCCTTCCACCTGCTACTAGTTTTGGGGCCTACTCGCCTCTGTCTTGAGACCTGGTCTTGAGTACTCCAAGTCCACGGAAGTCGTGCCCCTATCTGGCTTTTGACTCACCTTACATGTTCCGCATTACACTCGAATAATCCTTCTCTGGGTACACTGTCAGATCGAATGTTTTTTCATTGATTTTATACCCATAGCCCGCGTAACATCAATCACGCTAAGGCCAAGATCTAGGCCTGTAATGAAGGTTCTGAGGATATACCCGCCGCTTATGCAAGGTAATACTCATAGCCGACATACAGGCCCTTATCTCTTCCTCTGTATGCAGTCGGTAGGTCCCTATGGATAGGCGAAGCTAGAAATGGTACCTCTCACGGAAAAGATGAGCTGGCCCTCACAGGATCTCAGCCAGAACTCGAGTCAGATACCGGTGGCTTTCGACTATGAGTTTCTGGCCCTCTTCAGCGTCAAAATCACCCTCAGTCTCCAAGGAGAGAACTCCCTCATATCCGCTTTCTTTGAGCACCTGCAGACATCCCGCAATGTTGACATCACCCTGACCCAATGCTACACATTCGTTACCTTTAATATCCTTAACATGTACATGTCTCACTCTGTCAACGATCTGTCGCAGGACTTCGACTTCATCTTCTGCTTCCGAAGCCATCTTCCACTCGAACTCATCGCCTCTGGACTCCACATAGGCTGCTCTATGGATGTTCGCTGTATCATAGTTGATACATAGCCACTCCGAATCGGAGATGGAGAGAATTCTCTTTAGGCCTTCTGATGTCAATGAGAATGTTCCATGAGGCTCAATCGCCAGATATACTTTGCACTCTTCTGCTACCTTTAGTATCTCCAATAGTCTGCTGCGCAGCAATTCCCAGGCTTCTGTTTCGCTCATCCCCTCAGGTGCAAATCCGTCTCCTATGTTAACAACGGGAATATCCGCTGCACGAGCCCAACGTAGACACTTTTTTCCGTATTCTACACTCTTGTCATCAGGAATTATCGCTCCGTGCGTACACCATAGGGCAGTAGCC
>JAAZLW010000215.1 GCA_012799135.1 Bacillota bacterium
AAGGCCATGGGAAGCCGGAATGTCGGTTACTCACAAGGTGAGGTAACAGAAGCTGTGCTTCAAAAGGTCCTGCGCAACTCTTGACAGATATTGTCTGTGGATTTTCTGTTGGAATAAACGCCAACCCTTGCGGTTGCAGAGCAAATGCTGGGACCCTCTACCCAGGACTATCTACTTTGTCTCTACTTTGCATCTTGGAAAGGAGACTGAGCAGCCTTTAACGTAGAAAGACTTAGGTGGGATTTTCTAGCATCATCACCAAATACTAGGGCGTTACTGCCCGGAAGGCGGGTATGTTTTGAAAACCAGAAGCCTGATCTGCGCTCTCGTTTTAGTGTTAGGGATATCGGGCCTCGCTTCTGCTTTGAGTATAGGTGGGAGTGATGATGATCTTAGCATATGGGTTGAGCAGCTGAGTATTCAAGCCAAAGCTGATCTAGGGCTGTTCAAGGCCGAACTCAGTGTAGAGTTTGGAGTTCCGGTCGCTAAGGTAGATCAACTGATTATCGAGGCAGAGATGGAGCCCGGTGATGTATACATGACCCTTGAGTTGGCTCGCATTGCTCAGAAGCCTGTGGATGAAGTAGTTGATGTCTACAAGGTTACTAAGAAGAAGGGCTGGGGCGCTATGGCCAAGGAGTTGGGCATCAAGCCTGGTTCTGCCGAGTTTAAGGCCCTGAAAGAAAACGCTAAGGAAAAAAGCAAGGGAAAAAAGAAATAAGACACATAGAGGGGACTAACAGGGTGCCCCTGGATTGGTGAGGGAGGGAGCATGTTGACTTCGAAAGAACGCATGTTGACCGCGCTAAATAGAGGTAAACCGGATCGATTGCCGGTGACCATTCACCAGTGGCAGGCCTATCATTTGGAGCATCATATGGAGCGAATGTCAGAGCTAGAAGCTTTTGAGGCCACAGGTATGGATGCCGCGGTAACCTATTTCATCCCAGTCTACCTGGAATCACCGAAGTGGCAAGTCGAGAAGCAGCCCTTCAAGCACAATGAAGTTAGTATGTGTAAGCATAGCATTACGACACCCGAGGGGGAGCTTTCCTATGTTGAAGGCTTTGATGATAAGACCACGTGGATCTCAGAACCTCTGATCAAGAACGATGATGATATCTATCTGCTCAAGAAATATCATCCTATAGTCAAACTAGATAAGGCAGATGTTGTCCGCCTCTATGATGCAATCGGGGATCACGGCATCTTACGGATGCTCATTCAGGGCAGGCAAGCCGGCTGTTGGCAGGATGCCTGTTGTCTTGTGGGTACTGAGGAAATGATTTATGCTACCTTTGATAAACCCGATTGGGTCCATGAGCTGCTTCAGATCTTGCTGGATATGAAGCTCCAGTTCATAGAAGACAACCTCGTAGGTGTGCCGTTGGATCTAGTGGAGACCGGTGGTGGAGCCGGCTCTAACACGGTGATCTCTCCCCAGATTCACCGGGATTTCTGTTTGCCCTATGATCGCAGACTTCATGAGGCCCTTCACCAGGCAGGGCACAAGGTGGTCTATCATACCTGTGGCGGAATGACTAAGATCTTGGATCTGATTGTGGCCAATGGCTGTGATGCCTCGGAGACGTTATCACCGAAAGCCATAGGTGGAGATATTACAGATCCGGCCATCGTTAAAGAAGCGATCGGGGATCGGGTCTGTTTGATTGGTGGTATGGATCAGTTCAATGTGCTCACTTACGGATCACCAGAGGATATCCGAAAGGAAGTGCATCGCTTATTTGACGCCCTAGGAGAGGGGGGCGGGTACATTCTAAGTCCCAGTGACCACTTTTTCGATGCTCCAAGCGAGAATTTGGTGGCCTTTGCCAAGGCGGCCCATGAATGTATCTACTAGGCTCCAGCATATTGACTGGTGACCGCAGATAAAAAGCCCGAGGATTGGGCTAAGAGACTACAGGTGGGGTTTAGGTGCGACTTTCAGAACGATTTATCATGGCCTATAACAGGATCGACAAACAGCTGCAGAAGCGAGCAAAGCTCGATCACTATGTGGGGTTTTCTCAACTAGTGAGGCGAGTTGCCCGCAATGACAGCATGTTTGCCCAGTTTGCCGATGATTTGCTGGAGTATGCGGAGCTCCGCAATGCCATAGTTCATGAGCTAGTTGAACCAGAACAGATTATCGCTGAGCCCCATGTTAGTGTCGTTGAACACATTGAGGAGATCGCCGCGATTGTGGAAAGACCTCCCTTGGTTATCCCCCAGTTTCAGCGGGAGGTCTATACAGTCTGCTCAGAAGACTCCATCCTGGAGGTGATGGCCTTCATCCGGGAGCATGGGTATACACAGTTTCCCGTCTATGACCCTAACGGCCGGTTTATGGGGCTATTGACGGATCGCTGTATTGCGCGGTGGCTGACCTTTGAGCTGGAAAAGGTCATGCTCAACATAATTGAGGAGATTGCAGTAGCCGATGTTATGGTCTATGACAAGACCCGCGGAGACAATGTCTCCTTCTTGCCACAGAATGCTACAGTATTTGATGCCTATAGTGAATTTGAAGACCACATAGTATCCGATTATCCCCGTCTTGAAGCCGTCTTGATCACCGCCAATGGCAGGAGAGAAGAAAAACTGTTGGGCATCATCACCCCCTGGGACCTATTTCGGCTCCAGACCCTAGGTGGAGGCTAACTACCTCTCTACCAGACAGTATAGCCACCATCGATGATCAGATCAGCTCCCGTCACAAAGGAAGACGCATCAGAGGCTAAATAGACGACTGCCCCACCTAGTTCATGGGGTAGGCCAGGTCGCCGCATGGGTGTTAGGTGCAGCCAATAATTCTTAGCCATATCGGTCTTTAGGGTCTCAGCTGTCATGGCGGTTTTCATATATCCAGGGCTAATGGAGTTGACCCGGATATTATGCGCAGCCCATTCACTAGCCAAAGACTTGGTTAGATGCATGACCCCGGCCTTGGATGCATTGTATGAACACTGTGGCTGGGGAATATTGACGATAGAGCCCGACATAGAGGCAATGTTGATGATCGAACCATAGCCTTGCTTAATCATCTGGCGGCCGGCTACCTGGCAGCCAATAAAAACCCCGGTGAGGTTAATGCCGATCACTTCTTGCCAGTCCTCAAGGCTCATCTCTTCCGCTTTAATGTGCTTGCAGATACCGGCATTGTTGACGAAAATATCTAGCTTGCCAAAGTGCTCAGTGACCCTCGTTACAACCTCCTCAACTTCCTTCTGTTTACGAACATCTGCTTGGAAAGCCAGTGTCTCAACACCATACTCTGTCCTGATCTTTTCTGTTTCGAGCTTACTCTTCTCCAGATTGATATCCATAATAACCAGGTTGGCCCCGGCATTGGCCAAAGCCTGGCCCATAGCTAAGCCTAGCCCTTGGGCTCCACCGGTGACAACTGCGACCTTACCTGAAAGATCGAAAATGTTTTCATGCATGAGATTTCCCCCTTCTCCGCGTCTTGTTATCAGTTTCCCTGCAGGCAAAGCAGTGGCTCCGTCTGCTTTCCATACATAACGGTGTTACTATAGTACTTATTTCTTGCCGGCACATAACCTTCTCAGCCAGGGTGTGGTTGCTCTCTATTTTATCGCCCCTAGTGTTAAGCCTCGCACCAAATGCTTCTGAACCAAGAGGACAAAAATCAAAACAGGGAGGGCGGTTAGTGTGCCTGCCGCTGCCAAACTTCTATACTCAGCCCCTTTACCGTGGAAGCCTATGTCGAGCTATTCAGTAAGACAGGATTTCCCAAGGCGATGGTTAATACTTTCTATGTATCATTGATGGTAGTCGTCTTTGGCATCTTACTAAACGCCTTGGCCGGTTTGGCCTTTGCGAAGCTAAGTTTCTCCGGAAAGAATGCCCTGTTTGTGATGGTAGTGTTCTCTTTCATGATTCCTTTTGAAGCGATTTCCATTCCACTATACGGGGTTTTACGGGACTTAGGATGGCTCAATATCTACAAGGCCATGATCATACCTGGAATTGCCAATGGCCTTGTGGTTTCGATTTTTCCACTGCAGAAGTACTATGTGAAGGGCTTGTCAGGTACTGGTATCAAAGGATAATGCGAGAAGGGAGATTACTATGCAGGACAATAAGCGTATTCCCGTGCTTCTAGATACGGATATCGGCTCAGACATTGATGATGCTCTGTGCCTGGCTTATCTACTGGAGCATCCACAGTGTGAGCTTTTGGGAATCACTACTGTGTCCGGCGAACCGGAGAAACGGGCAATGCTAGCTGATGCAGTATGTAGGGCCGCAGGCAAGACCAATATTTCCATTCATAGTGGGAGTGAAGACCCCTTGGTGATCAAACAGCGGCAGACTGTGGCACAGCAGGCAGAGGTTTTAAGTAAATGGGATCATCGGGAGGATTTCCAGTCAGATACAGCTATAGACTTCTTGCGAGAGACGATTCATAGTCACCCCGGTAAGATCACACTGCTGACCATCGGACCGTTGACCAATATAGCTTTGCTGTTTAGGATCGACCCGGAGATTCCTCGGCTGCTCAAATCCTTGGTGATGATGGCCGGTGTGTTCACTTTTCCTAATGAGCACGTCAGGTATCCGGTGGAATGGAATGTACTACTTGATCCCCATGCGGCTGCAATCGTCTATGGTACTGAAGGGTTGTCGAATGTCTCGGTTGGGCTGGATGTAACAACCAAGTGTGTGCTACCGGCGGAAGTATGCAGAAAGAGACTATCCGGGGGAGCTTTAGATGTAGCTAGAGATGCGGCTGAGGTATGGTTCCGGCAAAGGCCGGTGATCACTTTCCATGATCCTCTGGCAGCAGTAGCGATTTTTGCACCCGGGCTGATGCAATATGCAGATGGTCAGGTGGAGATTGAGCTGAAGAGCGATCTGCTCGCTGGGATGACTATCTGGGATCCCAAGAGTGAAGCAAAGCGGAATCGTATTGCAGTTGAAGTTGACTCCAACGGGTTCTTTGATGAGTATTTTCAGATTGCAGCCAGGTAGATGCCAGATGGGGTATACTGATCGTCCAGCTGGCCCCACTTTCGTGGAATGTGATTCGTCTCGGTAAGGTCGGGAAGTAAGGGTAAGGATTTACGGTTAGCTGTAGTTGCACGAGAGGTATCAGCTATGAAGGGTCAGCCTGAAGGCTGGCCCTTGGCGTGTGCCCACCTTGTCTCTGTGGCCGTTTTTCGTTCTAGGACTATCTCGATCTCATCATATATGCTTCTATGTATTCGCAGAACTTGTGAAAGTCATTTGACTTTGTGGTCAAAAGTGAGTAGATTTCCTCTGGAGTGATCTCTGCATATACATGAACAAGCCTGTTGCGGTATCCGGCCATTCCCCTGATCCCATTGGCAAAATCCATGGGGATTACGCCATTGGCTCCAAGACTGGTAATGATATCTGCATAGTCAACCGGTTTCCCAAAGCCGCCTTTGGCCAGAATATGTCGCCCAATATCTAGAAGGGACTCCAGGGCTCGTCGTAGGTGGTGCTCAGCTATCGCGAAATTGTCAGGATCAGAGATGAATTCGTCTAGCTGTAAAAGGCTCAAACCCTCTAGTCGGTGCACAGATGACCGAATCTGATCTATTCGATCGTCAATTAGCTCGATCCTAATCAAGATGCACCACCTCTAATAGACTGATACATATCACGGTAATACATATCGAGGAAAGGTCGAAAATCAAGGTAGTCTCGGACAACTATGTCCTCGAAGTCCGTTCGGTAGTCGGAATTCACACAGTAGATGATTTGTCCTTCAGCAATGATGGTATATTTGAGGATTACGGGTGCTCTTTGAAGCAGGACTACATCAATCGGCGCCCTAGCTGCCTGCCGAAGGTCAGTCTCTAGCTCACACGCAAATAGCGTGTCATGTTTCTCTTGGTCAAAGTGTCTCAAGAGGATGCCAAGATCATAATCACTATCGGTTGATGCAGTGCCGTCCACACGGGAACCAAAGAGGTAGACGCTGTTTACACCATTCTGACTAAGCACTGGCAAAATCCCGCCAACAAACCCTTCCGGCAATCGGACGCTGGGCATGCATATCACCCCTAATATAATTCTACCACAGAAGCACCCCGGATAGTACGGCGAAGAGCGGATTATTCGATTCAAGCAGGCCAAGATACACTCTAATCGCTTGGAAACGAGACTTGTTAATGAAGGCAACCAGCAATACTAAGTTACTCACAACGGGATAGTAAGCGTTCCCCAAAAGTGGGTAAGCAGACTCTGGATTTGTCCCTTGCTAGAGAAGATAGCGGATAGATCGTTTGGGGCCCTGGGAAACAGGGATCCTGTTAGGCCTAGCGTAATATTGGATCATGAAGGATGTTAGCTTCCGATGAGCATGAATGATAGCAGAACCAGAATCTTTGTGACCCGCAAGATTCCCCAGCCTGGCCTAGATATACTGAAGGGATGTCAATCCCTACCTCAAGGTGATTAGCAACTGTGCGGTGGGAACAGCAACACGATGTGGCAGCTGCTACCCAGAGGGGAATCCAGGTAACCAATACACCGGGAGACTTAGGGAGGGGATGATCGCCGGCGCCGGTCTGGATGTATATGAAGATGGGCCAGAGGTGGCTCTGACCAAGTGTTCCGGCCAGTAGAGAACGGAGCAGACACGAGGAGTAGCAGTGACTCTTCATTGAGGGAGGAATATCAAGTGGGCGGCTGCATCCGGGATAGTAGTGATGTATCCATCATGGATGAATATGACGTAGTCGTCGTGGGTGGGGGAGTAGCTGGGGTAAGTGCTGCTATTCAAGCCAAAAGAGAAGGATGCCGTACGTTGCTATTGGAGAAGGGAATCATGTTGGGCGGGCTGGCTACCTTGGGACTTGTTGGTATTTATCTTCCTTTATGTGACGGCAATGGGCAACAGGTTGCTGCCGGGTTAGCAGAGGAGCTCCTCCATTTGTCTATCAAGTATAGTTACAATGATCTAGATCCTTACTGGCTGAAACAAGGTGAGGAGCTTTTGCCCACATCTCGCTATCAGAGTGCTTTTGCACCAATGGGGTTTGCCTTGAGTCTAGATGAGATCATTCAAGAAGAGCAGGTGGATGTGCTCTTTGATGCTGTGTTCAGTAGGATTATCGCAGAGGATTTGTTTGATTCAGTCCTGATAGTAGAGACCAAAGCCGGAAGAGTGGGATTTCGAACAAGAGTGGTGGTCGATGCCACGGGGGATGTCGATGTGCTCTTTCGAGCTGGAGCCCCTTGCATAGAAGCAGATAATTGGCTTTCCTATTGGGGCTATACAACCAGCATGAAACAGATAAGAACAGCGGTTGAGACAGGGAATGTCCAAGACGCCGTCGTCCTACACATGTTAGGTGGGTTGGCAGATGGCAGTAAAGCTCCTGACACAGCGAAATACAAAGGCACTTGCCCCTATGAGATCACACGTTTTGTCTTGGCTGGGCGCAAATTGCTGTTGGATCAGATCAAAGATAAGATAGGAGAAGACATCATACCCCTAACCTTGGCTGCCATGCCACAACTGCGTACCACTAGGCGGCTGTCTGGCCTCTATGAGCTTACTACCGGTGATGCACAAAGGCGGTTCGCTGATTCGATTGGCTGTATTGGAGATTGGCGTGAGGCGGGACCTGTATATGAGATTCCTTATCGCAGTCTGGTTTGCCATGAGACTCCCAACATAATCAGTGCCGGTAGATGCATTTCCGCAGCTGGTGGTGCCTGGGAAGTCACCAGGGTGATCCCGGCAGCCGCGGTCACCGGACAAGCAGCTGGATGTGCTGCTGCTATGGCTGTAGAGCAGGAACGGGCCTTTGCCGATCTGGAGTTGAGGGATCTACAAGAACGCTTGGAGTCCGCCGGTGTAATTACCCACAATCCGGGGGCTTGTGACTGATGGGACGAAACACAGATCAGATAGTAGATCGGTTATTTAGCAATTCGCACTCAATGAATGGTCACCTATAGGTGGGAGGAGGAGATTGGTGGCGCAGATTATCTTGAAAAATGTGAAGAAAGCTTTCCGGGTGGCCAAAAGGCAGGCAGGAGTGTGGAACGCGTTCCGGGGATTGGTGAAAAGAGAGTATACCAAGGTTCAGGCCCTCGATGGAGTTTCTTTCGAGATTGAAGAGGGGGAGCTGGTCGGCTACCTAGGTCCCAACGGTGCAGGTAAATCGACTACTGTCAAGATCTTAAGTGGAATCCTGCTTCCGGATGAGGGGATATGCCAAGTCATGGGGCGTGTCCCGTGGCAGGAGCGGACTAGTCATGTCAGGGAGATTGGGGTTGTGTTTGGGCAGCGCTCCCAGCTATGGTGGGACTTACCGGTGATTGACTCCTTCGAGCTACTTCGGGACATCTATCGATTGTCTGAAGCTGATTATCGGAAGACTGAGGCAGAGCTCGTGGATACTCTCAAGCTAGCTGATCTGCTCGAGGTTCCTGTCCGGCAGCTAAGCCTCGGGCAGCGGATGCGGTGTGAATTAGCAGCTTCATTACTACATAGACCGAAGCTGTTGTTTCTGGATGAACCCACCATCGGGCTGGATGCGGTGTCCAAGCTGACGGTGAGGGATTTTATCAAGAAATTAAACAAAGAACAGGGTACGACCGTGATCCTTACAACTCACGACATGGATGACATCGAGGCTCTTTGCCATCGAGTAATGATCATCGGAAAAGGTAGGATCCTCGCGGAGGGAAGGCTAAAAGATATCTGCCAACAAGTAGCTCAGGAAAGGCGGCTGGTTGTGGAGCTTGATACAGACTATCCAGAAGAGTACATCAACCAGGTGCCTGGAGCCAAGTTAGTCAGATTGGAGGGCAATCAAGCCCATTTCAACTTTGATCCCACCGAGATTACCCCCTCAAAGCTGCTAGCTGAGATCTCTGCGCGGTTTGAAGTGCGAGATCTTTTGATTGAAAACCCGCCGATTGATGAGGTGATCTCTCGCGTCTATGGAGAGCTGCATATATGAACAGGAGAGCTTATCAAGCGATCATTCGGCTTAGATTCATGTTGTTGGTGCAATATCGGGTAGCGGCACTGGCGGGCATCGCAACTCAGTTCATGTTTGGGTTTGTGAAGATCATGGTTTTGGAGGCTTTTTATCTGTCAACGACAGAGCCACAGCCCCTTACCCTCGAGCAAACCATAGGCTATGTGTGGCTGGGGCAAGCGATGCTGAGACTATTGCCATGGGATGGAGATGGCGATATTCAAGCCTTGATTCGCAGTGGCAACGTGGCCTATGAACTATGCCGCCCCTTAGACTTGTACAACCAATGGTATGCTCGTGCTATAGCGTTGCGAGTGGCTCCTACTTTACTCCGGGCGATACCGGTATTCTTGGTGACAATGTTGGTCTTGCCGCCTCGATACGCTTTATCCAGGCCTACAGCAGGTGGTTTCGCAGCTTGGATTCTGGCTACATGGGGTGCTCTGCTTCTAGGATGTGCCATTACTAATCTGATCAATATCTCCATGCTTTGGACCATATCCGGGGAAGGGATTATTCGCTTGGTACCTGCCGTGGTCATTGTCCTATCGGGAATGGCGGTTCCACTACCTTTATTTCCTGATCGGTTCCGTACCCTTTTGGAGCTACTTCCCTTTGCTGGGCTTGTGGATACGCCGGCTCGGTTCTTTACCGGTCAGCTGGCTCCGGGCATGATTTGGGGTTTCTTGGTACGCCAATTAATCTGGACAGCTGTTCTCATTGTATGGGGCAGGAGATTGCTGGCTAAGGGACTGAGGCGAGTAGTGGTGCAGGGAGGCTAGAGGATGAGAGATGCTATCAGGCTGTATCTTCGCTATGTGAGCATTTCTTTGCGGAGTCAACTGCAATACCCGGCATCCTTTTTAATGATGTCAGTGGGGAACCTGGCAATTACAGCTATTGAGTTCCTTGGCATCTGGGCCCTGTTTTCTCGGTTTGGCAGTCTAGGGGAATGGACCTTACCGGAGGTGGCGCTGTTCTATGGAATGGTCCATATGGCCTTTGCCATCTCTGAAGCTGCAGCTCGTGGCTTTGATATCCTGCACCGTCAGGTCAGAAGCGGGGATTTCGATCGGATCTTGCTGCGCCCTAGAAGCACAGTTTTGCAGGTGATGGGTCTGGAGTTTCAGTTACTGAGGGTGGGCCGGTTTACTCAGGGTTTGGTGGTGCTAGGTTGGGGAATAAGCAATCTGGATATGACACTTACCATTGCCCAGGTATTTTTGATCATAGCGGCTATCTTAGGTGGCAGCTTACTGTTCTCGGGACTCTTTGTTTTGCAGGCGACCCTCTCCTTTTGGTCTGTGGATAGTCTGGAAGTGGTGAATTTAACTACCTATGGAGGAGTAGAGACGGCTCAGATTCCCATCTCCATTTACCGCGGCTGGTTTCGAAGCCTTTTCACCTGGATCATCCCTTTAGCGACCATCAACTACTTCCCACTCATGGCAATTCTGGATCATCCCGATCCGCTGCGCATCCCTTTATGGTTGTCGTGGTTCTCGCCCTTGGCTGGGTTGCTATTCTTCGTGCTATGTCTACAGATCTGGGATGTTGGAGTTAGGCATTATCATTCCACGGGTAGCTGATTGGATAGAGTTGGGTTGCAGTCAAGCACTCACTCGTGTGAAAGAGAGACATAATCTAGCGAATTGCCACTCAGACTCTTTAATACTCTAAAAACCCTGTGTCCCAGCCGTTTCTTGCCAATTGACAGATCAGTTTCAACCTTGACACTAGCAGGAAACGCGAATATAGTTATAGTATAGCAGTTTATAACAACAACACATATTAATCCCAGAAAGCCTTAACTATGGATTTACAGTGAGAAGATGCCAATTAGTCAACAAGGCCAGATTAGGTGCAGTCGGGATTGCTGGTAACCATGGGATAGAGTGCGATTTGACGGAGAGGCATAGTATTTGGCGCGCCCATCGGGCCAAAGCCAACGTCGGAACACTGATGGGCATGCATTCTAGAGGAGGTGATGCTCGAAGCATAGGCAGTACAGTTCCAGAAGACCTACTTTGATGAGGAGGTTGACACTGTGCGTAGAATGGACTTACGGTTGCTTGCGATAGTGATAGTTGCAGTTATGTTCGCTGCGGGAGTGGGCACTGTATTTGCTGCAGACAAAGTGCAGCTGACGGTAGCGTATACGTACAATGTGGAGAGTTTTCTGCCAGGCGAAGATGAGAATAACAATGAAATCATCAATTACCTTAGAGAGAATTCGGGATTTGATATCAAATGGATAATCCTGCCACCAGATCAGCCATGGGAAAAGGTGAATCTGATGTTGGCATCGGGCGATCCCCCGGATCTCATCTATTGTCCGGATAAAAACCAATTTGGTAACTGGCTGCATCAGGGGGCATTAGCCCGCCTAGATGAGTATTTGGCCGACACGCCTAACTTAGATCGCTTAGTCCCGGAAGATACGTGGGGCGCTGTCACCTGGGATGGCGGACGGTATGCTGTTCCCATTCCTCA
>JAAZLW010000216.1 GCA_012799135.1 Bacillota bacterium
CAAGTGGTGTTGACGATTGGGTCTTGCGCAATAAGGCTTCATGAACCCCGTCAGGTCCGGGAGGAAGCAGCGGTAAGTGAACAACCTTATGTGCCGCGAGGGCGCCTAGTCCGAGCTGACTACTTGGGTGCCACTCGGAGGTACCGATTCGAGAGCGGGTGCACGGCAGTTTCACGGCTGGATGATTACGTCCGGCCGTTTTTATGTATTAGGGGAAGGAACGCCCTTAAGTTGTAGGACCAGGTCTATTGATCAGGTAGTGGCGACTGGCAGGAGATTGGATCTTTGATCAGAAAGTACTAAGAGAAATGTACTAGCTTCGGAGGCGGTGGCATGTCCTATCTTTCTCTCTATCGGAAATATCGGCCGCAGCGGTTTGAAGATGTGATCGGCCAAGAACCGGTGGTTCGCACCCTGCAGAACGCTTTACAACGCGGGCGGGTTGCTCATGCGTACATGTTTTCGGGCCCCCGGGGAACAGGCAAGACGTCTCTGGCTCGTCTCTTGGCTAAAGGGCTGAACTGCGCACAAGGTCCCACGGCGGAGCCCTGTAATATCTGTTCAAACTGTCAACGGATTAGTGATGGCTTTGCCATGGACGTGATTGAAATAGACGGTGCTTCCAATCGTGGTATTGATGAGATCCGAGATTTACGTGAGAATGTACGGTTTGCTCCCACTGAAGGCGGGTACAAGGTATACATTATTGATGAAGTTCATATGCTCACAACGGATGCATTCAATGCTCTTTTGAAGACTTTGGAAGAGCCTCCAACACGAGTAGTATTTGTCCTGGCAACTACCGAGCCCCACAAGGTTCCGGAAACAATTGCGTCCCGTTGTCAGTGCTTTGAGTTTCGCAATTTCACAACAGAGCAACTGATTACCCGTTTGAAGCAAGTGGTCGAGGCTGAGCAGCTAGATGTGGCATCTGGGGCTCTGCATCTAATCGGACGCCATGCAGCGGGTGGTATGAGGGATGCTTTGGCCCTTCTGGACCAAGCAGTCTCTTTTCAGACCGGCCGGATCGAGGAGAGTCATATTGCTGAGCTGTTGGGAGTTGTCCCAGAAGAACAGCTATGTCAGCTACTGAACTACATTGCCGGTCAGAAAAGGCCTGACGCCATCACTCTGATCCATCAAATGATTGGTAACGGAGCAGACCCAACTCAGCTGGGAAAGGACTGCATAAGCTTTCTCCGGGAGTTAATGCTTGCCACAGTTGGTAAGCCCGAAGCTTCTCTGATCACAGCGCAGAGTTGGGCTGAGCGATGGCCGGACCTTGCCTCCCTGGAGTTAGAGAATATCTTAGTACTGATTGATCTGTTGGCCCGGGCTGTAGCTGATATGCGCTGGATGTCACCGGTTTGGCTCCCACTGGAAATGGCTGTGGTGAGGAGCACAGAGGATGGCTGGAACAAGAACACCCAATTAGGTGGCTCACGAGAGAAGTCGCCAGGCGAGCGAGAACTGGTTGAGAGGTTACAGCGTTTGGAGACCGCGATCAGAGAGCTTCAGGCTAGTGGCGGTCATCCGGATTCCCCGTTAAGCTTGGAGAAAGCAGAAACCCATGAGGCAATCGAGGCTAATAGGCCAGCAGCTACTGCTTCTCAGGGAGCCGATATAGCCGGTATGTCTGAACCGCCTTCCACTGATTGGCGAAGGGAGTTTGAACTACTTCTTTCGCGGTGGAGCGAGGTCTCTGAGGCACTACGTCAGGAACGTCAGGCGCCGGTGGAGGCGTTCTTGAGGGAGGCTACTCCTCGAGGATTGGATGAAGAGGGCAGGATATTACTGGCCTTTGAGCGGGCCAAGGAATTCCATAAGGCCAGTTTGGAACAGCCGAAGAATAAAGAAGTTCTGGAGAGGATCTTGGCCCCTCTAATGGGAAGAGCAGTTGAAGTGGTTTGCTGTTTCGAGGATGAGATCTCATCGACGGCCCCATCGATCTCGACGGGAACTGAGGTAATGGGGGCGGTTCCCCGGCAGGAAGCGCCGCCTGATTCTGAAGCAAATTCTGTTCTGGTCCATCAGGAACAAGACTTGGCTTCGGGTACGCATGGACACGCAAAATCTCAAGGAGAGCTCGGGGAAGATGCAGGAACTGGGAATCCCGCTTTAAAGGCAGCTCTCGAGATTTTTGGCGGTACGGTGGTTAAGGTCAAAGATGATAGCGGAGAGGGGTCTGAGCACCAGTGAAGAACATGAAGAAGATGATGAAAGAAGTTCAGAAAATGCAGGCTGAAATGACTCGAGTGCAGGAGGAGCTAGGGAATAAGACTGTAGAAGCCACTGCCGGTGGGGGCGTGGTCAAGGTGGTCATCAACGGGCACTTGGAAATCAAAGAGATCACTATTGAACCCATTGCCGTTGATCCCGATGATTTGGAAATGTTGGAGGACTTGGTGATGGCCGCGGTTAACGAAGCCATTCGCTTGGCCCAGGAAATGAGCGCATCTGAAATGGAAAAAGTGGCCGGTGGGTTGGATCTGTCTGGTTTACCCGGGGGGTTATTCTAGGCAAGAACGGCTTGTATGTGCAATAAAGGAGACAAGAACACATGTCTGTATATGCAAGACCCATAGCTCGGCTGGTGGAGGAGTTGGCCAAGCTGCCCGGCATCGGGCCTAAAACAGCTCAAAGGCTAGCTTTTCACATTATCAGTGGATCTAGGGAGAATGCAGAAAACCTGGCTGAGGCTATTGTCCAGGCCAAGGAGAAGACAATTTACTGCTCGATTTGCAGTAACCTTACAGAAGCAGACCCCTGCCCTTTGTGCACTTCAGTAGGCCGGGACCAGAGTATCATTTGTGTGGTGGAAGAACCGAAAGACGTCATAGCCTTGGAGCGGACAGGATTTAAGGGTCTTTACCATGTATTGCATGGAGCTATATCGCCGATAGATGGGATCGGACCGGGTGATCTCAGGATCAAAGAGCTGCTAGAGCGGCTGAAGAATGATACTGTTCAGGAGATCATTTTGGGGACAGATCCCAATGTTGAGGGCGAAGCCACAGCAATGTACTTAGCCCGATTACTTAAGCCCTTGGGCTTAAAGGTGACTAGAATGGCCCATGGTATGCCAGTAGGGAGTGACCTGGAGTATGTTGATGAGGTCACCCTGGCCAAAGCCCTGGAAGGGCGCCGGGAAGTATGATGCTAAATTATGGCATAAATCGCCATGATCGGGGATAGACTTACCATAGCACCATGGTTGAGCTATGGGGGGATATCTTGTGGCGAAAGAGTTCTTGCAGAACCTGTGGAAGACGATGCACAGCCAATTCTCATTGGTAGACGATGATGTTCTGGAGGAGCATCGCACCGATGATTTCGAACTACTGGTCGAGCAGGCCCGGCAGGAATGGTTAAACGCCAAATCCTATTTTGACAATGTAGTGGATCCGGATCTGGTAGATTATGCTGTTTACTCGGTTGAAGCAGCAGAGAGGAAATACATGTATCTACTAAAAAAAGCCCGTATCCCGGATGGGGTACAGGCTGATGGCTAGACGCTGGCTGTCCTCAGGGATCTTAGATGGATTCCGGGAAACGTCGAAACTGGGGTTGACAGAGAGACAGGCAGCTGGTATAATCAAAACTTGCCGGGTGATTGAGCCTGGCAGCAAGACCTAAGACTTTGAACCTTGAAAACTGAACAGCGTAAGGAAAGTTTGTGCAGCCAAGTTTGATTTAGCCAGAATCTAATCCCGCTAGGGATAGAGATAATCTTTAACGGAGAGTTTGATCCTGGCTCAG
>JAAZLW010000217.1 GCA_012799135.1 Bacillota bacterium
ACTGGTCAAAGGTTCGATGGTCATGGAGTGTTAGCCGATTGCTTCCAGACAAGGAGATAACGCTGCAGTCGAGTTCTTCAAAGATATCCTCAAGACCAACTACATATTCACAGTCTGCTAACGGGGCAAAATCCTGAAAACGAAAGCCAAATTCAAGGGGGAAGTATGCCCCTTGTGGGGTGGTGAGGTATAGTTCTTCCTGGACAAAAAGGGAGACTTGCAGGCCTATTTTTCCGTCTTTGAGCAGAGGTATGCAATCCAACACGCTGACCGATGTTTGTCCAGATAGTTCGCTACCGCGAGGAACGTAAATATTTCCAATGGGGACATTCCCGTCAAGGCGAGTTAAGGTAACTGTTTCTTCACAAACCACCTGATTGATTAAGGCTTTTGCACATAAACCCATAGTGTCACTTCCCTTTGTAGGTTCGTAATACAATATGTTTGGGAAGGGGGGCTGCTATGAGAGGGGATTCCCATTTTGCTTTGGTAGCCAAATAACGGTAAGTGTCAAATCGAGCCCACCTGAAAGAGTGTGATGGGTAATGAAAAAGTCCTCACTTCCCCAACGGTGGGGTCTGAAGGAAGCCGAAGGAGGGACGTCTTAACGTTATGAGAAGTGTTAAGAAAAAAATAAAAGCAAAAGCAGGAGTTATGCTGTCAATGGATAATATACACGGCAGAATATGTCAGATTATTGGGAACAGGAGGTGGGTTGCTTATTGTAGAATGGGCGGCGTTTTAGAGGGAGGAAACGTGGATGTTGGGACCGAGATGTGTGGTGATTGCGGAGGATAACTTCGCCCTTCGCAAGGTAATCGTTGACTATCTAGCGACTTTCGGAATTGGGGCTATTGAGGCAGGAAGCGAGAGCGAAGCTTGGTCAGCTTTGATGAACGGCCCGGTCGATGCTTTGGTTTTGGATCTGATTCTCTCTAGCACCTGGGTAGTATTGCCATTCCTGAAGAGAATACAAAGAGAGCCTCATATTAGAGATATACCGGTGATAGTCACGACCGCGTTTCAGATTGATAGCCTACGATCGTCTGATGAAGGAGCCTGTTTGGTGCATTGCTCCGTCTTACAGAAACCTTACGATCTGTGTCAACTACGCCGCATCATAGTCCAGGCATTTGGTAAGAGTAGCGAGTCGGTTGGGTCTGGTCTAGAGCAATAAGAACCTGTTGGCAGGATTGCTGGTATTCCTGCCTAGCTATGGACGTACCCCGGAGGTGGCGGGTGCTGGTTGTGCCATCATGATAGGGGTGTTCGAGGCCTCTGATCGAGAGGTCAGGCGCTGTGAAGGTGCTCGTTAGGGCAGCAGCACTAGAAATCGGCTGTCTCTGGTCAAGTGCGCATCTCTGATTGAGAAGCGCAAGAATGACGATATTTAGCCATTGATGCTCAGTCTTGCCTTAGGGCGAACCTCGAGTGTATAATTAGGTTAACCCAAAAGGGGAAGATAGTGTTAAATGAGGCTTGGTTTGATGCTGGCCAAGATGTCTGTGCTTGGCCTTTATTTCTTTCGGGCAAGGCATTGGACTATGCATTACATAACGGCTGAGAACGGGAGGTCTTCTGATGGATCGGAAGCCGCGGGAAGATCACTTCTTAGGTATTGATGTAGGTAATACGAAGCTGGCTTTCGCCATAACTGGAGATAATGAGCTGACATTTCATGAGAAAAGGGTTGTGCGCACAGAGCCGGAGCTGGGTGTGGAACAAGCACTGGACAAGATACTGACCAATAGCCAGGAGTTATTAGAGACTCATCGGGATCAGGTAAAGGGGATCGGAGTAGCCTTTGGCGGGTTTGTGAATGCTACCCGTTCCATCGCCCTGGCTTCACCCAACTTCCCAGGATGGCGGAATGTTCCCTTAGTAAATCTGATTCAGGATTTGGCTCCAGGTATTCCGATCAAGATGGATAATGATGCTAACGTGGCTGGCGTGGGAGAAGCTACATACGGCAAAGCCCAAGGATATGAGCAGGCAGTATACTTGACTGTCAGTACTGGGGTCGGAGGAGCTGTGTTGTTTAACGGGCAGCCACTGGCCGGCTCTCAGGGTTTGGCTGCCGAGTTCGGCCATATGATCGTTAAGCCTGATGGCCCCAGGTGTACCTGTGGCAGTCAGGGCTGTCTCGAAGCATTGGCTTCAGGTACCTCTATCGCCCGAATTGCCCGGGAGAGGGCACTGAGTCGTGCTAATCTTATGCTTGAGCTAGCCGGTAGACCGGAGAAGATTACGGCGAGAACGGTCAGTGAAGCAGCCCGACGGGGCGATGGTTTGGCCAAAGCTATCCTGGAAGAGGTGGCTTTCTACCTCGGCATAGGCCTGGCGAATGTCATCAGTGCCTTCGATCCCGACATAGTCGTCATGGGTGGCGGGGTGATGAACAGCGCCGATTTGCTGCTGCCCGGAGCCATCCAAGTTGTAAAGAAGCATTTATCTGCAAGGGGAGCTATAGTTCCGCCCATAGAAGCCTCTAGTATCCATGATGACGTCGCTTTATGGGGCGCTATAGCTTTGGCTCATATTGCGGCAAGGGTAGTATCTAGAAGCTAAGGTAAGGGGGCTAAAATTGAGGGGGCTGGCAATAATCGTCGGTTTTCAGCTGTTAGGGGAAGCGTTAGTAAGGTTGGCGGGGTTCCCATTCCCAGGACCGGTTTTGGGCCTGGTATTACTTTGGATAGGTCTTTTGCGGGGCTGGGTACTGTCAGAATCGGTGGAGAAGGCAGCCGGCTTTCTTCTGGAGAATTTGACACTGCTTTTCACTCCTGTTGTGGTGGGTGCCATCGTTTATAGGGATCTGTTTGTCGCCCATTGGTTAGCGATAGGCCTTAGCCTCATTTTGAGTACATCCATAGGGCTTATAGTAACGGGGAAAGTGGCCCAGTGGCTAGAGAAGGTGGGGACTAGATAATGGCTGATCTGACTGCGGTTTTGGTCGAGATTGCTAATCTGCGGACCTTCGGTGTAGCAATTACCTTGGGGGCTTTTTTTCTGGCCCGGCGAGTCCATGAACTCTATCCATCACCTCTTACTCATCCATTGTTAATCAGCAGTATTGGTATCATGGTTTTGCTGGAGCTATCTGGGGTGGATTATGCTGCTTACAACCAAGGTGGCCGGTTAATCAGTCTCTTTCTGGGACCGGCTACAGTAGCCTTGGGGGTTCCCCTTTATCGTCAGACTCGAGAGATTGGCCGACATCGATGCCTGATTCTGGTCAGTGTCGCAGCCGGGGCAATTAGTGCTATGCTTATGGCCGCCTCAATCGTGAAGCTACTGGGAGGCGATTCCGGCCTGGTTTTCTCCATGCTTCCCAAATCTGTGACTACCCCTATAGCCATGGAGATCTCCCGTATCATTGGTGGAGTCCCGGCCCTTACCAGTGTTTTCGTTGTGATTTCTGGATTACTGGGTGCTATGTTTGGACCAGAACTGCTTCGTGCCTTTGGTGTTAGAGACCCCAAGGCCATCGGTTTAGCTCTTGGTACAGCAGCCCACGGTATTGGCACAGGTCGGGCTCTGCAGGAAGGTGAGAGAGTTGGTGCCTATAGTGGCCTAGCCATTGGCCTAGCCGGCCTTTTCACCGCGGTTTTAGCTCCTATTGTTGCAGCCCTAATCCGAAAGTTCTAGGACCGTGTTTGCCTCGCCACTCCCGTTCAACGAATTCAACGATTTCTCTCACATGAATTGTCCTAGCCACTGGTAGATATCAGGGCTTTCATAGTAGTCAAATGCAGGGGGCCAAAATGGCTCCCTGTTCCTATTTGCGCCTAGGCCACTCCCACATAGCATATAACAGGTAGCTGCGGAAAAGAGATAGAGAATGCTGCTAGGCTAAGAGCCCCTATGAGTAGCTGCCTGCAGAGATCTATCCTACACAAAGAGCCCATCATGAAAGGGAAGGTGGCCAAATGACTGGGAATCTCGATAGGTTGGCAGGTATCAGTCAGAGTCTACAACCCCTGCTGCTGGCACTGGGCAAGATCCAGGCGGGGGATGCCGATGCTTTGAAACAATTCAGGGATTTCGTGCAAGAAAATGCCGAACATATCCTACAAGCTCGGTCTTTACTGGAAAGTGAGGGTCTGGCAACACTTGTTCGCCAATTTATCCCCAATGTGAATGAAAAGGACTTAAAGCGGGCTGTGTCTGTATTGCTCGATATGTCTGAGCAGACCGCCAGGAAAAAGCGTCGGTGAGTCAGCGAGTAGGGAATGACTTGCCCCATAGGGTGAGGAGAGGAGGTTGGTCATGGGTAAGGGTAAGCGCAGACGCAAAAAGGTAGGCACTCTTGAGGTCCTGGCTGAGGACGGTCTACAGTCACTGGAGAAGATCAGGAGTTTTCTAATCACGGCAGAGGGTATTACTGCCTCGCTGCATTCGTTGATGGGAAGCTATCAGGCCATGCAGGCTGATGGCAGCCTGCACAGGATCCTGTCCGTTGTCAACGATAGAGGCAAGCATGTTGAAGCCAGTGAGAACTGATGGACCGCCAACGTCGACTAGATGAGCCTAAGCGCTTCCGTTTCCACTCGCGGAAGCGTTACCTTTTCCTGTCCTTGATGACCCTTTAACCTTTGATAGCGGCTGTGGCTGGTGAGTGAATCAGGACCCCAGTCTGGTTTCACAAAAGTCGGTTCTGAGTATAGTAGACTAGGCCTAGTTGGGCTAAGCACTCTTAGCGGCGGAAGGAGGCAAGAGACATGATGGATGAACTGCTCATCATCTTGTTGGTGATAGCGCTGGCAGTAGTCGTGGTTTTTGCCATTGAGGAAATTGCCTAAAGGCGACCTGGCAGAGAAAGCTCAGTGAGAAAACCTAGCATGAGCAAATTAGGAATCCCTTCCTATACGCGAAGGGACTTCCTAGTACATAGGATATAACAGTCATCAAACAACAAGGGGGTCAGACTGTGGGGCATAGACATGAAGATAGGTGCAAAAAGGGGAGCTTTCTGGACATTCTCGATGATCCCGTGATCCTAATTATCTTGATTCTCCTGTTGGCAATTGCTCTTTTCCTGATTTTCACCTGATCAATCGTGTGGTTGAAAGGCCGACAATACTGGGGGAGCCGAAGGGAGCGAAGTTGATGGCCCATGATCAGAAATCCCGGGACTTGACTCCGGAGAAAGCATTGGAAAGCATGGGGAGTGTCCTAGGCGGGATTGAGAACTTCGTTGAGACTGCTGAGCGGATCATTAAGTCACTACATCAGATTGCCAAGAGTGTTCGAACCATGGAAGAAGACGGTTCACTTATCCAATTGGCGGAGCTTCTACAGGAAGCCGAACAGGCTCCAAGCAGTCTATCTGGTGATTCGCAGGATGAGACGGGAAGCCAGCGAGATGAAGACGACTTGTAGGCACACTGATTCACTTATAGTTACCTAATGGCGCTTCCGTAGTAGGGGGCGCATTTTTTGTGCTAATGGGGATGAGGTGTTTGAGCAAGAATTATCTTTAGTCGTAGTTGTCCATGACCAAAGGGGATTGAAGTCCCGTTTCCGCATTTCTGGCAAACCCGTATAGTAAAGCAGGGTAACCGTTGCTACCGGAGGCTACCCACTGGTGGCGAAACACGGACCCGAAGGGGGGCCGGAAATGTCAAAAGGAGGTTCTGGGAATCTAGATGAGTTGTTGATCGTTCTTCTGGTAATTGCTTTAGCCGTCGTTGTGGTCTTCGCCATTGATGAAATTGCTTGATCTGCTGCCTGGGGAATACTCTCCTTGGGTTTTCGTTTAGGAATTGATTGCATTGGCCGGTCACAACGGGCCAGCAGACTGACCCTCTCGGTGGCCCCTGTCACAAGACAGGGGCTTGTTCGCATTATATTAACTCTTTCTTATCATGGGAACGCCTAAGGCTAGCAGGAATTGCGGAGTTATACAGCTAAGTCTTCCGTGGTAGAGTTGTTTAACCAGATTGGTTGAGAGTACGGCGCTACGGAGGATTGATTATATGCGTTTTGGCCGAATCCTTGTAGAAGGTAAACCTGAGTACTGTATTGTGGAAAACAACAAGGTTCGGGTTGTTACGGGAAATATCTTTGGCAGCTGGCAGACTTCCAGTCGGACTATGGATCTGCAGCATGCCGAGTTTCTCAGCCCGGTCAATCCCAGTAAGATAGTAGCCGTGGGCCTAAATTACCGGGATCACGCTCAAGAAATGAATGAAGAGCTGCCCGAAGAACCTCTGATCTTCTTGAAACCTCCGTCCGTAGTTATTGGTCCGGGGGAGCCGATTATTCTTCCTCGTGGTGCCGGCCGAGTAGACTATGAGGCTGAGTTGGCGATTGTGATTGGAAAGATGGGGAAACGGATCCCACTGGAAGACGCCAGGCATTATATCCTGGGCTATACCTGTTTGAATGATGTCACGGCCAGGGAGCTTCAGAGCAGGGATGGTCAGTGGACCAGAGCCAAATCTTTTGATACCTTCTGCCCCCTGGGGCCCTGGATTGCTACGGAATTCAGGCCGGACAGCCAGAAGATTGAGCTGTTCCTGAATGGCGAGCTCAAGCAGCAATCCAATACCAACCAGCTGATTTTCAATGCCTATCAACTGGTTAGCCACATATCTAGTATCATGACTCTCTTACCGGGGGATGTGATTGCCACTGGAACGCCCAGTGGTGTTGGCCCCCTTGCTGCCGGAGATATTGTGGAGGTGAGTATCGAGGGTTTGGGGATATTGGATAACCCTGTACGGGGATAGGCTGCATAAGCTGTCAGATAATGAGTTGACGCTTACCAGACGCTGTGGTATAGTATCTCTAGATTTTTCCACAGTGGGCTAAGCCTTGTAAAATCCAGCTAGAAAGCATTTCCCTGGCATGATATCAGCCCCTAGCGGCATAATTAATAGGGGTGTATTTATTGCTGTTGTTGCTGGATATTCAACCTAACGGTCGATTGACGTGCCTAGCAGTATAGCAGACGAGAGGGATCTAATGTGGCAAACAATAAGCCGCAAGGCCCACAATGGTCGGCAGTGGCTAGGAATCTGTCATTGTTAGGCCAATTGGGATTGCAGATTGCTGTCCCCATCCTTGCCGGGGTCCTCGGAGGCGCTTATCTTGCACGCCGTACCGGCAGTCTGCTTTGGCAACTGCTGGGAGTGCTGCTAGGGGTTTTTACCGGCCTGTGGAGTGCTTTTCGCTTGCTTTGGAAATCTTTCCAGGAACCTAGCGATCATCCCTAGTGCTGCCGGCGGTCATAGGAGGTTGTCCGGCGCCTTGGCGCGGCTGTGATAGGGCACAATGCTAAGGGTGAGCTTCGGAAGGCTGATAGTGGGATGGGAGGCAGTGTGGAACAACCTAGACCGGCAGGTAAACCGTGGATACCGACGATTGCGATTGCGGCTCTATTCCTGGTTTTTCGGAACCAGCCACTGTGGGCCGGGTTCTGGATAGGTCTCCTGGTAGGTGTAGTCAACTGGTACGGGTTGGCCAATGCGGCCCACAAAGCTGTATGGCTGACCAAAGAACAAGCCCAGCGGTACATGTTGCTGAACTACATGGTCCGCTATGGATTGCGGTTCGTTGTTTTGGCCATAGCACTTATTTGCTACGAGCTCAACCCGGTGACTTTGCTGGTGGGACTGACAGTACCTACGGTAGTAGCGGTATTCAGCTATCGGGTGAAAACGAGATGAGGTGGGGTTATGGAATTCGGTGTGAAAACCATGTTTCACTTGGGTCAGATTCCCGTCACTGAGACTGTCGTAAACACGTGGATTATCATGGCGGTGCTGGTAATCGGTTCGATGGTGGTAACCAGGAGATTCCGAACGGCAGCCCCCCAAGACAAATTGGGGACAACTGAGCATGTAGTGGAGCTCTTGGTGGATGGACTCTATGGATTTATCGGTGAGACCATGGGGAAAAAAGGAATGAGGTTTGCTCCGTACATTAGTACCCTCCTGATTTTCCTTGTAGTTGCCAACTTGATAGGGTTGATCGGTTTTAGGCCACCTACAGCTGATGTCAACACCACTTTTGGACTAGCTACCATCAGTTTTATCTTGATCCAAGGCACAGGATTGCGCTCCAAGGGGATTTGGGGTTACATCAAGGGCTTTTTTGAACCGTTTGCGTTTATGTTCCCTTTAAATCTCATAAGCGAAATATCAACACCGATATCGATGGCTTTCCGTTTGTTCGGTAATATTCTCGGTGGTATGATCATCATGGCCCTGCTATATCGTGTCGCTCCCATTATTATTCCGGTGTTCCCCCATGTATACTTCGATCTCTTTTCCGGAGTTATTCAAGCATTTATTTTTACCATGTTGACCATGGTATTTGTGTCAATGGCAAGTGATGAAGAGGAGGAAGAATGAGATGAATGATCTGTTGTTGGCAAAAGCAATTGTGCTAGGGTTGTCTGCTCTTGGGGCAGGTATTGGTATGATCGCCGGTCTTGGCCCGGGTATTGGACAAGGTTATGCTGCCGGTAAGGGTGCGGAAGCAGTAGGTCGGCAACCGGAAGCGGCCGGCAAAATCACCCAGACCATGCTTTTAGGTCAGGCTGTGGCTGAGACCACTGGTATCTACTCATTAGTCATCGCTTTGTTGCTGCTCTTTGCCAACCCCTTGATCCGATTCCTATCGTAGATTAACTGATAGTAGAGGAACGCGGGAGGGCAGTCGCGGCAATAAGGGGTGAGATTGGGTGATAGAGTTTGGTTGGACCTATTTTTTCCAGATCATTAATATTATAGTCCTATATCTCTTGATGCGGCGCTATCTGTTTGGACCTGTGACTAACTTCATTAATAAACGCCGGGAGTATACAGAGGGCTTGATTAATGAAGCCAATGAGTCTTTTGCAAAAGCCAAGCAATCGCGGGAAGAATCAGAGGCCGGATTGAATGAAGCTCGGCGCCAGGCCCAGGTCTTGGTAGAGCAAGCTGTTGAGCATGGTAAGACGATGTCGGCAGAGATGGCCGAGCGGGCCAAAGCAGAGGAAGCTGCTAGGATGGAGCGGGCAACCCAAGAAATCGAGGAAGCCAAGGCCCGGGCCATCCAGGAGGTGCGGCAGGAAGTAGCTGATTTGTCAGTGAAAATCGCTGAGAAAATCCTAGAGCAGAATCTTAATCGGGAAGCACATATGCATCTAATCGAGGATGCTCTAGACCGAATGGATGATGCTCATGTCAACTAGCATAGTGGCACAGAGATATGCTAACGCGTTTTTTGCCTGTGTCAAGGGGCAAGGGCAATTAGAAGAAGTTTACAGAGCATTGGGGCGACTTGGAGTAGAGTTATCGAAGCAGCCTGCATTGGCGGAGTTTTTCAAGCATCCAGGTATTTCCCGCAGGGATAAGAAAGTATTTATCGATCACCAACTAGCCGAGTATGGCATCTGGGTACAGCGCCTGTTGCACTATTTAGTTGACGAGGGACGGGCCGAAGCGCTCCCGGGGATTATCCAGTGGTTTGGCAAGAGATACAGGGATGAATCGGGAATTGCTGAGGTAGAGCTAACGACTGCCATTGATCTAGATGAATCGGTCCTGGAGAGATTACTTCATGTCCTAGAGAATAAGCTAGCAAGGCACGTTGTGGCTAAGACCATCGTCGATCCGGAAATCATAGGTGGATTGGTGATCCGCCATGAAGGCATGGTGTATGATGGCAGTGTTCGCACCATGCTCCAGCAGGTCAATAGATGTTTGGGCGGAGGCATCGGACTATGAAACTACGAACTAAAGAGGTTGAAAGAGTACTGGCCATGGAGTTAGAGGCCTTTGAAAAACAGCTGGAGGTGGCCGAAACCGGTATCGTTGTCCAGGTGGGTGACGGTATAGCTAGGGTCTATGGCCTCCATAATGCTATGTTTAACGAATTGATTGATTTCGGAAAAGGGGTTACGGGTTTAGCTCTCAACCTGGAAGAGGACAGTGTAGGTTGTGTTCTGTTCGGTGGTGACCAGGAGATTAGGGAAGGAGACACCGCCAAGCGCACCGGTCGGGTGGCTGATGTGCCGGTCGGCGAGGCGCTCTTGGGTCGAGTGGTGGATCCGCTGGGAACACCTCTGGATGGTCGTGGCCCGATTAATGCCGAGAAGCGTCGCCCATTAGAGGTGATTGCTACCGGTGTTGTGCAGAGGCAGCCAGTCAAGGAACCATTGCAGACAGGCCTTAAAGCTATTGATTCTATGATTCCCATTGGTCGGGGGCAGCGAGAGCTGATCATTGGAGACCGTCAGACAGGCAAGACAGCCATTGCCGTTGATACGATTTTGAACCAGAAAGATACTGACGTTCACTGTATTTATGTGGCTGTTGGGCAGAAAAAATCTACAGTAGCACAGATTGTGCGCACCTTAGAAGAGCATGGGGCGATGAGCTACACGACAGTAGTGGCAGCTACCGCCAGTGATCCGGCACCGTTGCAGTATGTGGCACCCTATGCGGGAGCAGCGATGGGTGAGGAATTCATGTTCAATGGAAAACATGCCTTAGTTATCTATGATGATCTTTCCAAGCATGCCGTTTCTTACCGAACCATGGCTTTGCTATTGCGGCGGCCTCCCGGGAGAGAAGCATATCCCGGAGACGTGTTTTACCTGCATTCCCGTCTCTTGGAGAGGGCATCGAAGCTCAGTGATGAGTTAGGTGGCGGTTCGCTTACAGCCCTGCCTATTGTTGAAACCCAAGCAGGCGATCTGTCTGCTTATATTCCCACTAATGTCATCAGTATTACCGATGGACAGATCTACCTAGAGAGTGACCTATTCTTTGCCGGGCAGCGGCCTGCCATTAATGCAGGCTTGTCGGTATCTCGGGTAGGTGGTGCGGCTCAGACAAAGGCCATGAAGAAAGTCGCCGGTAGATTGCGATTGGATCTGGCCCAGTTCCGTGAACTGGAGGCCTTTGCTCAGTTTGGTTCAGAGTTGGACAAAAGTACCCAGGAACGCCTGCAGCGAGGTCAGCGGCTGCTGGAGGTACTTAAACAAGGCCAGTATGAGCCAATGCCCATGGAAGATCAGGTCATCCAGCTCTATGCCGGCATCAACGGCTTTGTGGATACTGTGGAGCTCGATCAAGTCAGTGATTTTATCGATGGGCTGGTCAGCTATATTCGTTCCAATCACCCGGATATTCTAGATGCCATCAGGACAACCGGAGATCTCTCCAGTGAAACTGAGCATAAGCTTCGAACAGCAATAGAGACCTATAGCAGCTCTATCTGGGGAGGCAAGTGATAATGGGGTCAATGCGGGATATTCGGCGCCGGATAAAGAGCGTGCAAAGCACCCAGAAGATCACTCGAGCGATGAAGGTAATCGCCACTTCTCGGTTACGCAAGGCTCAGGCAAGTGCCATGACCAACCGTGCATTTACCAACGCTGTGTGGGATGCGATCCAAGAGATTGGTAGCCACCAGTTAAGTAGCCCTTTCTGGCGGCCTCGGCATGAAGGGCAGCTTTGCTACATTGTCGTTGGGGCCGACCGCGGTCTCTGTGGTGCCTATAATGCCAACATACTCCGTAGTTTCCTGGAATCTGAGGGGGCTAAAGAGGGCATACACGTGATTACCGGCCGTAGGTTACAGGGCCAGCTTCAGTTTCGCGGAATTTGCACAGACTACTATGAAGAGAGCGGGGACATGCCAACATCCAAGCAGGCTGAGAGAATTGCCAGCTATGTATTACCTCTTTTTCTAAGTGGTCAGGTAAAGGAGATTACTCTACTCTATACTAATTTCATCAACATCCTCAACCGCGAGATCAACACGGTTAAACTGTTGCCCTTAGATGAGTTCCGGACACAAAAAGCTCGACAAGACCTATTATGGGAGCCATCGGAGGAGGCTGTCTTCGGTAAGCTGGTCCATCATTATATTACATCCTTGATCTACAATGGTTTGCTGGAGGGCAAAGCTAGTGAGCTGGCAGCCCGCATGGTAGCCATGGATGCCGCTACTGAGAACGCGGATAAGATGATCAATGAATTGACATTACAGTACAACCAGGCACGGCAGGCCAGCATCACCCAAGAGATCTCAGAGATCGTGGGCGGTGCGGAAGCGTTGCGCTAGGGAGGATGGCACTATGGATAACCATGGAAGAATTTTGCAGGTGGTAGGACCTGTGGTCGATGTGGAGTTTGAGGAAGGTAACCTCCCTCAGCTTCAGAATGCCCTAGTGGTCACCGATACAGGTCTCGTCATAGAGGTATCACAACACTTGGGGAATAACATCGCTCGCTGTGTGGCTATGTCTGCCACTGATGGGCTGGTACGCGGTATGGAAGTTGAGAATACTGGTGGGCCAATCACGGTACCTGTGGGAGAAGTTACTTTGGGCCGGATTTTTAATGTTCTGGGGCAGCCCATTGACGGTCTCGGCGAAGTTGAGGCCGAGCAAGAGTTACCGATTCACAGACCGGCACCACCTTTGGTAGACCAGAGCACCGAAGTGGAGATTCTGGAGACTGGGATCAAGGTTATCGACCTCTTAGCCCCTTATTCTAAGGGGGGCAAGGTAGGACTATTTGGCGGAGCCGGTGTAGGTAAGACAGTTCTGATTATGGAACTGATTCGCAATATCGCTACTGAGCATGGCGGCGTTTCTGTCTTCGGTGGTGTAGGTGAACGTACCCGGGAAGGCAATGAGCTATGGTTGGAGATGAGCGAATCCGGTGTTCTGGAAAAGACGGCTCTGGTCTTTGGCCAGATGAATGAGCCTCCAGGAGCCCGCCTGCGGGTAGGTCTGACTGGCCTTACGATGGCAGAGTATTTCCGCGATGTTGCCGGTCAGGATGTGCTCTTGTTTATTGATAACATTTTCCGCTTTATCCAGGCAGGCTCGGAAGTGTCTGCCCTGTTGGGTCGCATGCCATCAGCTGTAGGCTATCAGCCGACTTTAGCCAATGAGGTGGGGGCATTGCAAGAACGCATTACATCCACCCGAAAAGGTTCCATCACCTCTATACAGGCCATCTATGTGCCGGCTGATGACTATACTGACCCGGCCCCGGCCACAACCTTTGCTCACCTCGATGCCACTACCAACTTGGAGCGAAGCATCGCGGAGCTAGGTATTTACCCGGCGGTGGATCCGCTGGCATCTACGTCTCGGGCACTTGACCCTCGGTACGTGGGAGAAGAACACTATCGGGTAGCCCGGCAAGTACAAGCCGTGTTGCAGCGGTATCGGGAACTCCAGGACATTATCGCTATCTTGGGCATGGATGAGTTATCTGATGAAGATAAGCTAACAGTAGCCCGTGCCAGAAAGATTCAGAGGTTCCTGTCACAACCCTTGTTTGTAGCTGAAACCTTCACGGGAAGAGAAGGCAGGTACGTGCCGGTGAACGAAACCATTCGCGGGTTCAGAGAGATCCTGGCCGGTAAGCATGATCATCTACCGGAGAATGCTTTCTACATGGTGGGAACCATTGATGAAGCGGTGGAGAGAGGACGGTCTGAATAGTGGCTGGTCTGCGATTACGGATTGTGACACCCCATAACGAATTACTGGACGATTCTGTGGAAATGGTGGTACTGCCTGGCAGTGAAGGGCAGTTGGCTGTATATCCAGGTCACATTCCCTTGGTTACTACTTTGCAGGATGGGGAAATTCAAGCAGGTAAGGGAGCAAACGAGCGGCGGTTTCGGGTGGCCGGTGGCTGGGTAAAGATATCCAGTCAACAGGTTATTGTTCTGGCTCAGGCGGCGGCAGCCGTTGATCCAAAGGATAGTGCGATAACTGTAGGACTCTGAGCATGTTCCCATAGTCTGGATGGGGATGCAGGATGTCTTAGCATGAAGGTTGTGGCTTTCAGTGAAAGAGGACATAGCCAGGGGGTTACTAAGAAGAGCGGGGCTCAGATGCACTACCGGACGTGTGAGAATCCTAGAGGTATTGCAGCAGGCGGAAGGGCCGATGACGCACCAGGAGATCCTACAGGCAGTTGCACCGGTAGGACTAAACCGGGTCAGTGTCTACAGGGCCCTTGATGCCTTCCAGGAGGCTGACATTATTCATCGAGTAGACATGGGCGACCGAGTATGGCGGTTTGCCCTTTGCCTGCCTATGGGTAATACTGATTGTCACCCCCATTTTGCTTGCCGTGCTTGCGGACGAGTAGAATGTCTCGATTCCATCGAGGTGCCGCGGGTAAAGGCAACCAAAAACGGGTATAAGATAGAACAACAAGAGGTATACTGGAAGGGCCTGTGCTCAAAGTGTGCTCATGATTCGAGCTGATCTCTTTTTTTGAGCACTAAAGCAACAGAGTTGCATTTAGCCCATCTATGGAGAAATTGGGGGACCCTTATGAGAGGAATGCAAGAGCTATGTCGCGGAATGATACTTCTAAGTATACTGCTGGTCTGTAGCTTAGGAACAGAGGCGGCGGCTAGCAAGGCGCTATCAGTTTTTGTGAGCATCTTGCCCCAGAAATACTTGGTTGAACGCATAGCCGGTGATAGTGTCAGAGTATCTGTTATGGTGAGACCGGGTGCAGATCCGGTCACTTATGAACCATCTCCCCGACAGATGGCGGAACTAGCTGAGGCTCAGGCCTACTTCCGCATTGGAGTACCCTTTGAAGAGGCCTGGTTGGGACGGATTAGACAGATCCATCCCCATCTGACAGTGATCGATACCCGAGAGGGTATCAAGCTAAGGCCGATCACCGGCCATGTGCACGACTCTGAAGCTAGCGATCGGGGATCAGTTGAAATGATAATGGATCCGCACACCTGGTTAAGTCCCGTTTTGGCCAAGCGCCAGGCGGAGACTATATACAAGACACTTACGGTTCTTGATCCCACCGGAAAAGAGGACTACGAGTGCAACTATCAGTTATTGATCCGCGATCTGGATAGCACAGATCAGGAGATTCGGTCCATTTTGGATAGTGTGCGGGGACGCAAGTTCATGGTGTTTCACCCGGCTTGGGGGTATTTTGCCGACGAGTATGACCTTGAGCAGGTTCCTATAGAGGTAGAAGGCAAGGAACCCAGTGCTAAGGAATTAGCCCAGACCATCGATCAAGCTCGGCGGGATGGTATCAAGGTGATCTTCGTGCAAAGCCAGTTCAATACGAAGCCGGCTGAGACTATAGCAAGAGCAGTGGGAGGCCGGATAGTACAGCTTGATCCGTTAGCAGAAGACTATCTAGCCAATCTGGTGACCATGGCCAAGGCGATTGCTGCAGGAGCGCGGTGAGTAGATGAATAACGCTATCGAAGTAAAGGGGTTGTCTTTTGGATATGGGGGTACTCGCACCCTAAAGGCAGTAAATCTGACCGTCAAGAAGGGTGAGTTTCTCGGTTTGGTGGGCCCTAACGGGGGAGGCAAGACAACTCTCTTGAAACTGATCATGGGGTTGTTAGTCCCCGATACGGGCACAGTCAGAGTGTTTAGCCAACCCCCGGCTCAGATCCGCAAGTCTATCGGGTATGTTCCCCAAGTTGTCGATATTGACCGGGGTTTTCCTATTAGAGTCTTTGATGTTGTCCTGATGGGGCGTCTGGGCTTGACCGGCTTTTTGGGAGGCTATCGGCAAACCGATCTAGCCAGAGCTCGACAGGCCATGGAACAGGTAGGAGTCTGGGAGCTTTGCCGCCAGCGCTTAGGTAGTCTTTCAGAGGGCCAAAGGCAGAGGGTGTTAATTGCTCGGGCACTGGCCGGGGAACCTCGGCTTTTGGTATTAGACGAACCAACCGCTAGTGTCGACTCTGCGGCGGAAGAAAGGATTTCCCGAGTACTTGAAAAACTGCGGCGTTCCATCACAATTATCATGGTCTCCCATGATCTGGAGTTACTCAAGTGCCATGCAGATCGCCTGGTCTATGTAAACCGACAGTTATTGCCCTTTGAGGATAGGCAAGTGCCCTTTACCGGCAAATCCATGCCTCCTTGGGTATGATTTTCAGTGTGATGGGAAGGTGGCGGCTTATGGCAGAGTTCCTTGTGGCTCTGACCAACTACAGTTTTCTGCAGCATGCTCTGTTGGCAGGCCTATTGGCCAGCATTGCCGCGGGTGTGGTTGGGACCTTTGTGGTAGTCAAGCGTATATCCCTCATTAGTGGTGGGATTGCTCACAGTATCCTAGGTGGAATGGGAATCGCGTACTATTTGGGATTGAGCCCCACGAAAGGGGCGGTGATCTCGGCGATAGTTGCTGCCATAATTATAGGATTGGTAAGCTTAAGAGCACGGCAGCATGAAGATACAGTGATCGGAGCACTCTGGGCTATAGGCATGGCCGTAGGGGTACTCTTCATTTCTCGTACCCCTGGATACAATGTTGATCTAATGACTTTCCTCTTCGGGAATATCCTGATGGTATCCGTGGAGGATCTGATCTTGATCGGCGCCTTGGATGGTATTGTCTTGCTGGTCATGGTGCTGTTCTACAAACAGTTCCTCGCTGTTGCCTTTGATGAGCAACATGCCCGGCTGAGGGGGCTACCGGTTGAGTTCTTGTACTTATTGCTCCTGGTACTAATTGCCTTAACAGTAGTAATCCTGATCAAGATTGTGGGTTTGATTTTGGTGATCGCCCTGCTCACACTGCCCCCGGCTATTGCCCAACACTATGCGGGCAACCTGGCACAGATGATGGTATTGGCCGTCGGATTTGGTCTCTTGTTTAACACGACTGGGCTCGTAGTCTCATATCAGTGGGATCTGCCGACAGGAGCCACGATCGTCATGGTCGCCGGGTTTGCCTATCTTCTGTCTCTCATCTTCAGAAACCTTAGTTTTCCCATGTCACACCGGCAGTCCCACTAGAAACAAGGTACTGCCTACCTTGCGGCGAAGGTAGATTAAGGAAGATAATGGCTCGATTTGTTGTTCACTGTGGGTGGGATTGGCGCAAGGGGGCGACAGTATTGGAGCGATATCCAGAGGAGCAGGATGTGCAGCGGAAGCTATTGTACAAGCTATTGGGTGATCTACCTTTACGGGATCGGGAAATTGGGGGAAAGAAGCTAGGAGAAGAAAACCGTGGCACATATGTGCTGGAGAAATTAATCTTGGATCTGAACGATGAGGAGCCGGTACCGGCTTATTTTACCCGGCCGGCCAGGGCAACGGGGCGCTTTCCAGTGATTCTGTTTAACCATTCCCATGGCGGTAATTACCGCCTGGGTAAAGACGAGCTGGTTCTTGGCAGGGAGTATCTTCAGGATCCACCCTATGCTGAAGCCTTGGCTCAGCAGGGGTGGGGGGCGTTAGGCATCGATGCTTGGAATTTCGGTGAACGCCGGGGGCGCACTGAATCGGAGCTCTTCAAGGAACTCCTCTGGCAGGGCAAGGTACTCTGGGGTCTCATGGTATATGATAGCCTCAGGGCGATTGATTACCTGGTTAGCCGCTCTGATGTAGATGGGGACCGGCTCGGGACCCTGGGTATCTCCATGGGTAGCACCATGGCCTGGTGGGTAGCAGCCTTGGACCCCCGGATCAAGGTATGTGTGGATATCTGTTGCTTAACCGACTTCCAGGCCTTGATTGAGACTAGAGGCTTGGATGGCCACGGGCTGTACTACTATGTCCCTGGGCTGCTCAAGCATTTTACGACAGCCTCGATCAATGCCCTCATTGCCCCTAGACCCCATCTCGGTCTGGCCGGGAATTACGATCCCTTGACACCTCCTTCAGGATTGGATCGGATTGACGCCGAGTTGCGGAGAGTCTATGGAGAAATGGGTGCTTCCGCGGCTTGGCAGCTGGTAAGGTATGATACCGGGCATTTTGAGACTCTGGCCATGCGCCAAACCATCTTTGAGTTTCTGAGGAGATGGCTCTAGCAAGATCTGCTATCGATTGCTTTCCAGCCAAGCTTCCAGTTTGGTGAGGATCTGCTTGGCTGTAGGAGGGCAGCCGGGAACATGCCTTGAGCACAGGTCGGCAGTACACCTACCTATGCCATACGACTCCTCTTGGAAGGATGTTTGAGTGCCAGAACTAAAACCCTGGCCAATGGACAGACGTAGATTGTGGGGTAGTGCCCCATGAAGCTGCTCATATCGCCGCAGGGCATAAATAAGGCTGGCATAGCAGGCGGAACAGGCCTCCCGTTCATCAATGAAAGGCTGATAGCGCTCAGCTACACGATTGGCCGGTTGTGGAACAACCGGGGGGCGGTCTCCGTGGACGTGTTCTGCGACATCTATTCCGGATAGATCAGCTGTACCTACCTTCCAAGCGGCAGCCATGGATACATAGGGAACATCATGAAGCTCATAGCCCAGCAGCTCCAGGGCATAGGCATCCACAGCAACTGGGTCATCACCGAGGATAATCTTACCCATATGAATGGGTGTCCCACCCTCTTCGAAGGTCAGATCGCCGATCAGCCCATCGACAATGATCCAATTGCTCTTCAAGATGGTGTTCAGTGCTGCTATGGGCCTATGAAGGCCGAGTGTGTGAAATCGCCTTTTTTCCCGATCAGGGATACATCCCTTTAGGTTTTTCAGGGCACAGGTCAGACGGGTTTGGCAATGAGCCTTGAGGACCGGAACATTGATTAGAAAATCGCTCTCCAGGACCTCTTGGCAAATCTCGAGATCTAGACCATGGGTTGAGAGCTTGGTGGCCTGATCTCCTTTCAGATCTACCAAGGGTACGTTGAAAGCTTTGCTGATCTTTTCATAGCCACAGCTCCGGAAAGCGTGTTGGGTGCTGTTGCCAACTCCGGAACTCTCGAGGATCCTGATGTCGGTGTGACCTTTCTCCTGTAGATATTCAATGATACAGGCTACTAGCGCTGGGTCTGTAGTTGCTCCGGATGTTGAGGGTTTGGGCACAACAAGGTTAGGCTTAATCGCTATACGGGCCTGCTTTGGGGGCTGTGGTAGCTGTTCAAGAATGGGCCTTAATATCCCAAGAGATAGTTCATCGGTATGAAGCACATGTAGTTGTGGCTGCAAGACTTTAACCTCCACTCCGCGTATTTAAGAGTCATGTCTATAGATGTCTTCAAAGAGTCAATTCGCCACCGGGTGGCAAAACCCTAGCAAATGGGGAATGCCGGTTGGGCAGCAGGTATCTGCCTGGTCTTCGGGAAAATATACGTGGGTTGGTTTGGCCACCCGCATTTCGGGATGGGCCTTTACCGTTGCGAGGGGAGGAGTTCAATGCTACGGATTGTGATCGGGCGGGCAGGGGCGGGCAAGACCTATCGCTGCTTGAGGGAAATAAGCACGGCGGTCAAGAAAGACCCCTGCGGTCCTCCGCTTCTGTTAGTGGTACCCGAAGAGTCCACCTTCGCCATGGAGCAGGCGATTCTTAAGCACACGGGCTTGGCTGGTATCCATCGGGCACAGGTGTTGGGATTTCGCCGCCTGAGGTGGAGGATCCTACAAAGTGCCGGTGGCGTGCCTGATGCGCCCCTTAGTGATCTGGGACGGAACCTACGCTTGGCAGGACTGCTCCAAGCCCATAGGGATGAGCTGGGGATTTTTCGAGAGGCTGCTGTACATCCAGGGTTTGTGGATAGACTGGGTCGTACCATCAAGGAGCTTCAGGAAGCAAGACTGGGATTGTCATGGTTGCAGAGAAAGTCATTTAGATCCGGCCCTATCGCTAGTGCCCTTAGGCTGCCGGATTGGAGCAGCCAGGGTGTGGAGGCCGGGGAGCAAGTAGTTGAGGCTAAGGCCCGTGATCTAACCCTTATCTGGGAGGCCTACCAGGAGGCATTACGAGAATCAAATTTGGTCGATGATAGTTCAGCATGGGCGATGGCTATCAAGGGCGTGAAAGGCGCGAGTTTTCTGGACCAAGCTGAAATATGGATTGATGGGATCAATAGATTCAGTGCTGCCGAAACCGGTCTCCTAGCTGCATTACTGCAGAAAGTCAAGGGATTGTCGGTTACCTTGCGGCTGGATTCGACGGTAAACATGGGCCAAGATTATGGGGTGTTCGCCTACAGTGAAACGACGTTACAGAGTCTAGTTGAGCTAGGAGAAGCCTTATCTGTGCCCTATTCTGTGGAAACGATATCGTCTCAAGCAATGGTAGTGTCCTCCTTCCCGGGTTCCAGCTCAGCAGAAGCAGCTACCCCTTTTAGGTTCCGGGGATCGGAAGAGTTGGCCTATCTGGAACAGCAGTTGCGCTATCCTAATGGCTACCGCCTTCCCTTTGCTGATGCAGTTCACCGGTTGAGCATTAGGTCGGCAGCTAATCAGCGGGATGAGGTAGTGCAAGCAGCTCGCTTTCTCATCGGACAAGCTCGGGATCATGGGATCAAATGGCGGGATATGGCAGTGGCGGTATCGGACCTGGATCTATATACAGGGTTGTTGTCAGGTATTTTCACTGACTGCAGAATTCCCTTTTTCCTGGATCAGCCGCCTTCAGTTCACTGGCATCCCTTGATGGTTTTTCTCAGTGGCATTCTAGAGGTAGTTACTACAGACTGGAAGACAGATGCTGTCATGCAGGTGCTCAAGTCTGACTTGACTGTGGCCGGGCGATACGACGTAGATCGTTTGGAGAACTATGTCTTGGCCAATGGTATAAATGGCCCGTTGTGGATTGAGCCCCGAATCTTGGAGAAAATCTGTGATCAGCTAGGTGAAGAAGCCAAAGTCGATGGTTGGCTAATGCCGTTGGTTGATTTCTATAGAAAAACAGTAGTTGCCAAGACTACACCGGTATTGGGACGAGAGCTAATGATGTCCCTTTGGTCCTTGCTGGAGCAGTTGGGTATACCGGCAAGACTTGACTATTGGGCCAACCAGGAGACGGATTGCACAGGCCCTTGGCCGCTTGGCTCAAGTGAATTGACCGTTACTACTGCTTCGCATATCAGCATCTGGAATCTTTGGGTGAATCTGGTGGACGATTTTATGCAGAGTCTAGGCAACACGCCCTTTATGTGGGAACACTTTGCCAGCCTCCTGCAAAGGTCTTTGGATAATTTGCGCTTGACCCGTATTCCCCAAGGGCTTGACCAGGTCTTGGTCAGTACCCCTGCCCGGTTGCTCAACACCGAGGTCGATGTCCTGGTCATCTTGGGGGCTGATGAGCAGCATCTACAGATGGCGAGAGGAGAAGATACCATACTCAATGATGCTGAACGGCTGGCGCTGCAGGGCAAGGGCTGGCATCTCGAGCCCCAAGGCCCTTTGCAGATGATTCGAGAACCCCTGCTGTGGTATTCCCTGCTTACCCGAGCCAAGGAGAGCCTGTATATTGGCTACCCCCTGGCTGATGCGGATGGTAAGGCTCTGGAGCCTGCCACAATCGTGAAGGAATTGCAGCAGCTTTTCCCCGAGCTCTCTCACCAGGCCGGGGATATTCCGATCGGCGATGATCTCACCCTGGCAAGGAGGGCAGAGTTACCTTGCACCATATCTGATGCTGCCGGCTTTGTTGCCAAAGCTCTGCGGAGGTACAAAGACGGCGTGGAAGACGCAGCTAATGGGGCTGAGCAGGAGAAAGTACTGGCTCTCTATGATTGGCTGGTGGGCCAGGACCAAGGCAAATCAGCTCTTCGGCGGTGTCTGGCAGGCCTTGATTACACGAATCAAGCTGGGCCCTTAAGTGATTTCCTGGTAAAGCGGCTGTATGGAGGTACTCTAGTTACTAATGTGCACCACCTGGAAGCAGCAGCTCAATGTCCTTTTCAGTTCTTTGCCCGGGCAATACTCAGACTGGAAGAAAGACCTGTGCTCAAATGGGATGCCCGGGTGGAAGGGCTGCTCTGGCATGAAGCTTTGGCTAAGCTCAGTCGTCACCTGTGGGCAGAGGGGCTGGACATGGCAGAGCTCGGCGAGGCAGACCTTAGGAAGATGGCGAAGCAGATCTGGCAACGAGCGGCTCATGAATATGCACCGGTGTATGCTGATGCTGTAGAGAGCTACAGCTATAGGATAGAACGATTGGGTAGGGGTTTTCAACGAGTGGTGCTGGTGTTGGCTGAACACGCTCGCCGAGGGGAGTTTCGCCCTCTGGCAGTGGAGGTCTCTTTTGGGCGGACCCCGGCTCTCCCAGCCTGGTATATGTCACTATGCGGAAATGACTCCGTGCGTGTGCGAGGACGAGTTGATCGGATCGAGGCAGCAAGAGTGGAGGACACCGTATACCTGCGAGTGATTGATTTCAAACGGGGAGATCGCAAACTGAGGCTGGGTGATGTTTATCAGGGATTTACCTTACAGCTCTTGACCTATCTCGGTGCAGTCTTGGAAAGTAGCGGCACGTGGCTGGAGGATAAGTGGGGGAGTAGTGATCTGAGGATAATTCCCGCTGGAGCTTTGTATTTCCCCCTGAGTGAGCCTTTGGTCAAACTAGACGGACCTGTGGCGGAAAAAACTCTGGCCTCAAAGCTCCTAGCAGCATATAGAACCGGTGGGATATTGCTGGCGGATACCGATGTAATTGAACTGATGGAAACGGGGATTAGCGGCCGTTCCCAGTTACTGCCGGTAGGCATCAGAGGTGATGGGGGACTATATCAAGATTCCTCCACGTATTCGCTCGAGGAATTGAATACCATGCTGGCCTACGTTAGACTCAGTATCCAAACACTGGCACAGTCAATTCTAGCAGGCGGGATCGAGATCGAGCCATACCGGAAGGCCTCATCCAGGGCCTGCAGATACTGTCAGTATATGCCGATCTGTCGGTTCGAATTAGGCGTACCGGGGTGCCGATATCGTCATGTTTCCGATCTGTCTGACAGAGAGGCTCTGGAACGTATGACTGAAGCGGTCGAGCAAAGTCGGGAGCTCGGGCAAGAAGGGGGGGTCCATGGCGATGACTGATCAGAGTAAGACTTTGACGGCCGGTCCCACCTGGACGTTGGAGCAGAGGGAGGCCATATATACCCGGGGATGCGACATCTTGGTGGCAGCGGGAGCAGGAGCGGGCAAGACCGCGGTGTTGGTAGAGCGGGTAATTCAGGGCTTACTCAGCGACGATGTGGGGCTGGATATCGAACGCCTATTGGTGGTCACCTTCACTGAAGCTGCCGCAGCCGAGATGCGTCAGCGCATACGGGAGGCTTTGGAAAACAAGCTACAGCGAGAACCTACGGATCTACGGTTACAGCGACAGTTGGCCCGGCTACCATTAGCATCCATTTCTACGATTCACGCCTTTTGCTCTCGCCTGCTCAGGCAGTATTTCTACCATCTGGGCATAGATCCCGGATTCCGGATCATGGCCGAAGCTGAAGCCGGTTTGCTTAGATATGAGATCGTCGATCAGGTCCTGGCAGGCCAGTATCTAAAAGGCGATCACCAGGTGTTGGATTTCCTCGATGCCTATGGTGGGAAAGCTGGCGATGAGGCGGTAAAGGAGTTGATCCTTCGCCTCTATGAGTTTCAGATGAGTCTACCACAACCACAGGAATGGCAGAAGGCAGTACTAGCTGCTTTCGAGCCGGAGTCGATCCAGGCATGGCGGGCCTCACCCTTGATGCAGGAAGCGCAAAGGCAAGTGGCCCTTGAGCTAAAGCGCGTAATAGCGTTACTGGAACAGGCTTTGGATATATGTTATCTGCCTTATGGTCCTGCACGCTACAGGGAGCGTTTGGTGAGTGAAAAGGTAGCGGTGACGGAGTTATGGCAAATGGTGCTAGAACGACAGTGGAATGAGGCCAAGAATTGGTCAGATCCGTTTGAGTCACTTCCCCGGATTTCCAAGAACATGTCAGTTGATGAGCAGCTGAAAAAAAGGTGCCAGAGGCTAAGAGATACAGCCAAGCAGAGGTTAAGGCGATTGGAGACAGCTTTCCTTTCCCGGACAGAGGCAGAGCTGATGGCCGAAATGCGGCAGTTAGCTCCCATCACGAAGCTGATCTTCCAGTTAGTGAATCAGTTTGCCGAGGCGTATGGACAAGCTAAGCAAAGCCAAGGGACATTGGATTTTGCTGATCTGGAGCGCTTGGCCCTTCGGCTTTTGACAGTACCTGGGGAAGAGGGGGGGTTGGCTCCTTCCGCTGTGGCTTTGGAGCTGCAGGATCGGTTCGATGAAGTGCTAATCGATGAATATCAAGATACCAATGGGGTACAAGACTGCATATTGGCGATGGTTGCCGGTGCGCGAAAAGAGGGCAACAGTCTTACTCCCCGGTTCATGGTGGGAGACATTAAGCAAAGTATCTATGGATTTCGGTTAACTGACCCCGGGCTGTTTTTGGCCAAGTATCGGAAGTTCTCATCACGGCCGGGGGCGTCACAGCGGCGTATTGACCTAGCCACTAATTTCCGCTGTCGCCAGGAAATTATTCATGGCGTGAATTTTATGTTCCGACAGTTGATGACCATGGATATTGCCGGTATAGCCTATGATAAGCAAGCAGAGCTGAAGTATGGAGCGGGCTATCCAGAGTTGACTCCAGAGACTGTGGAAGTGGCCGCAGCGGCGGAAATCCCGGAGGGAACGGATAACGAAGAACCGAGACGGCTTGAATTCTATCTTTTGGAGTCTGAGTCCAGGGGGCCAAGTGACGATCGTGCTTCTGATACTTTGGATGATACTGGGTCGGAAGAAGATGAGGATAGCGTTAGTTCTGTGGGCAATGACCAAGGCGAGCTAGAGCAACTGGAGCGGGAAGCTTGGTTGATTGCCCGGCGCATCAATGAACTGGTAGATGGTACCGGGGCTGGGGGTGAACAACAAGAGACCGCAGACAAGAGGCCTACCATCATTTGGGACAAGTCTCTAAAGACCTATAGACCTATTAAGTATCGTGACATAGTTGTCTTGATGCGTTCGGTGAAGAACCGGGCTAATCAGGTCCTGGAGGTTTTCCGGCAAGCCAAAATTCCCGTCTATGCTGATCTGGGTTCCGGCTATTTCGCTGCGACCGAAGTCAAGCTCATGATTTCCTTGTTGCAGGTCTTAGATAATCCCCATCAAGATATTCCCCTGGTAGCCGTGCTGCGGGCACCTTGGCTAGGTCTAACAGATGAGGAGCTAGTTCTGGTGCGATTGGCTGAGCCCGGAGCAGGCTTCTACGAGGCCGTAAGGGTTGCATCGCGGCGATCAGACGAGCTAGGACAGAAATTACGTAGAGGTTTGGAGTATCTGGATCGATGGAGAACTGCCGCTCGTCGTTTGCCTCTTAGTCACTTGATTTGGAATCTCTACCAGGAGACAGGTTTCTACGACTATGCTGGTTCTATGCCTAAGGGAGAGCAAAGACAGGCGAATTTGCGAGGGCTGCATGATCGGGCCCGGGAGTTTGACGAATTTGCCGGCCAAGGTCTGTCCCGATTCGTTCGATTCTTGGAAAGACTGCAAGAGGATGCCGATTTAGGGGAAGTCCGTCCCATAGGCGAAGGCGAGGATGTCGTCCGGGTTATGAGTATGCACAAAAGCAAGGGGCTGGAGTTTCCCGTAGTTTTCCTGGCTGACCTAGGGAAAGGCTTTAATCAGGAGGATCTGAAGCGGGATGTCTTGATGCACAAGGATCTGGGTTTGGGGCTAAATGTGATAGATGGAGAGAGACGATTTCGCTACAGCTCTTGGTCACACCAGGTCATGAGAGGGCGGTTACTCCAAGATAGCCTGGCAGAAGAGATGCGGATACTCTATGTGGCGATGACCCGGGCCAGGGAGTGGCTCATTTTGGTAGGCAGTCGCAGAGATTTGGCCGGAGCTTGTACCCGGTGGCTGTCGGGGGGGTTGACTGAAGGTTGGAGTCTGTCCAGTGAGCTCTTGATTTCTGCCAATAACTATCTGGATTGGGTGGGGCCGGCTCTTAGCCGTCACCGGGATGGCGAGACACTGAAGGTCGCTGGGGGGATGGAAGAACCTCCGGATGGCGACTCAGTAGCAAATGACCCATCTGGTTGGCATATCTGGGTGGAAGGTTATTCCACCCCCCTAGAGTGGATGTGTTTCCCAGCCGAGGAGCAAGGGTACGGAAGGTTTCCCTGGAAAACAATACAAAAGTTACAACCCATCAATCCAGCAATGCTGACAGAAAAGGCAAGGCAGCATTTTGCTCGACAGCTATTGTGGCGGTATCCTACCGAGCCTTTGGTGAATCTCCCGGCTAAGATCTCGGTAACCGAGCTGAAACGGTGGGTAGCGCCAGATGATGAAGAGTCAGCTAACATAGTGCTTTCTCCTTCCGGTACCGGCGTCTTGGCGGGGGGCACCCGGCACGTAACTCGTCGGCCCAGATTCATCCTGGCAGAAAGAGATCGGGTCAGTGCTGTGGAAAGGGGTATTTGGACTCATACTATCCTGCAACAGCTCGATCTGACCAAGGACTTGACCAAGGCAAGCGTTTTGGAGAACGAAGCACTCCGTCTGGTCAAGCAAGGATTTCTTACCGAAAAACAACTGGATGTCATAGATCTGGAGTCCATTGGTCGATTTTTCCAAGGGGCCTTAGGGAAACGTCTGCTTCAGCGTCCCAAGGCCGTTCGCCGGGAAGTACCCTTCACTTTGGCAACTCCCGTGGACGAAGTATATGGACAAGCGGGCATGGATGATGATCATGTGATAGTTCAGGGGGTAATCGATTGTCTCGTAGAAGAGCGGGAGGGCATTCTTCTGATCGATTTTAAGACAGATAGAGTTTCTCGCCAAAGCGTCCACAAGGTGGCTGCTTCCTACAGAGTGCAGATTGATCAGTATTGCCGGGCAGTGGAGATGATCTTTGGACAGAAGGTATGGCAAGCCTACTTGTATTTTCTCCAGAAGGATTTGGCCGTCCCCATGCCGGATATCAAGGGACAGCCGGACAAAACCGACTGACATGTATTACTAATTGAAAAATACAGCACAATCAGCTACAATAACGGGGCGGTGCTTTTGGAGCATCGCCTTATTTTGCCTATTTGGAGCAAGGAGGGTTGTGCAATGCTGCTTTTTGAAGAAAGATACGCAAAAGTGCTTGGCTCAGTTCTGGCACTTAGCTTATTGGTGGTGAGCATTATTATGGCAGTGTCAGCTGCGGGGATGCCGTCAAATACGCTGGACAATGCCAAGGACCTCGATGCAGAAAAGGCAGAACCAGAGGCCGTTGACCAGGATACCGATCCAAGGCCGTTGCCGTTGGAAACCGCATCTACAGACCGAAACAGACAGATAGCTTCATCGGTAGTACCAAGAGCATCTGAACAGGCAGTAGAAGGAAGCGAAGCAAAGGGTGCTACTAATAAGGCACCGACAGCTTCACCTCAGTGGCAAGCTAACGGTCTTTCTGAGGGGGACATATGGCTGATGGCTCAGCTTATCCATGCAGAAGGGCGAGGCGAATCCCTGGAAGGTCAGGTGGCCATCGGGGCAGTCTTGCTCAACCGGATGAGGGATAGCCGTTTTCCAAAGTCTCTCGTGGGGGTAATCTACCAGCCTGGAGCCTTTTGTACGGTACGAGATGGTCAGATCAACCTATCGCCAGATGGTAATGCCTTGAAAGCAGCTAGGCTGGCGGCTGCCGGTTGGGATCCTACGGGCGGGGCATTGTATTTTTACAACCCAGCTCGAAGCACATCTCGCTGGATCTATACCCGGCCGGTCTTGGCTCGCATTGGTCGCCATGTTTTTGCCGCGTAGGTAGTATCAAGTAACGGAAAACTCGGCAGCCTTAGAGAGGGCCGTAAGTAAGCGACTTACGGCCCTTTAGAATCATTACTTTGCTCATAATTCAAGATAAGTCGAGGGAAAGGGAAAATGCCTCCTAACCTGAAGGAATTAAGGGGTGACCAGTGGTAATTGGCTGATAGAAAGTGAAAGGTGAGCTCGGGACAAGCTTTTCGAAAAAAGGAGGCAACATGACACATGTCTACCCAAATGACGCCAAGGGAGCGATGGTTGGCTGTACTAAGGCGCAAACAGCCCGATCGGGTACCTATGGACTATTGGGCTACACCAGAGACAACTCAACAGTTAATGCAGCACCTGGGTTGTGAGTCTGAAGAAGCTATGTATCAACGCCTTAATATTGATAAAGTGATGGACGTGAGTGCCCGCTATATAGGTCCGTCTCTTCCGGAAAATGAGGATGTATTCGGTGTACGTTATCGGGATGTGGACTATGGGACGGGTACCTACCGGGAATGTGTTTATCATCCTTTAGCCAAGTACGAAACCGTGGAAGAGATTAAGACTGAGTACCGCTGGCCTAACCCGGATTGGTTCGATTATTCCCATCTTGCTCAGCAGGTCCAGCCCTGGGAAGATTACTATCCCGTTCGGGGTGGGGGCTCCGAACCTTTTCTCACTTATTGCCACTTGAGAGGACAGCAGCAAGCTTTGGTTGACTTAATCCTCTACCCGGAGATTGTACATTATTGCCTAGATAAGCTTTTTGAACTCTGCTATATCGACGCCATGCGGATATATGAGCAGATTCCCGGGAAGGTAATGCTGACATATGTGGCGGAAGATATGGGTAGCCAGGAAAGCCTACTCTTTTCGCCAACCCAGATTGGAGAATACTTATTGCCGCGGATGAAAAAAATGATTGATCTAGTCCATGAGGGTGGAGCCTATGTTTTTCATCATAGTGATGGAGCGATTCGAGAGATTATTCCAGACATGATTGAGCTGGGGATTGACATTCTCAACCCCATCCAGTGGCGTTGTCGGGGGATGGAGCGCGAGGGTCTCAAACGGGATTTTGGGCAGCATGTAGTATTTCATGGAGGTGTAGATAACCAGCACACCCTAGTTTTCGGCTCAACCAAAAATGTCCGTCAAGAAGTAAAAGACAACATCCGCATCCTGGGAGCAGGAGGGGGATATATACTTGCTCCTTGCCACAATATCCAGGCAGTCAGCCCGCCGGAGAATATAGTGGCCATGTATGAGGCCGGCTATGAATATGGATGGAGTTAGGGCGAGATTCGCCAAAGACCGATAGGGGTGGTTCTCGATCTGGGCTTCTTGTCCGGAATTCTACTTTAGGGCCTGATCTCTACCACTGTGCCCAGCTCAACCTGTTCATATAGCTCGTTTACGTCTTGGTTATACATTCGCACACAGCCTCCGGAAACATATCTACCGATAGAAGCGGGATCGTCGGTACCATGAATTCCATATTTTTGCCCCTTTGGTGCCCTGGAATCAAACTCCGGCTCGCGCTTATCTGCTTGTGGGGAGACATCAAGGCCGAGCCACCTGCTGCCTAATTGGGGATTATATGCTCGTGGTCTAAGAGGAGGGGTTTTGCCATTGGGGATGAGGATAGCCTTTTGAGCAATGGCGAACTTGCCCTCTGGTGTAAAGGCAGGGTCTTTACCGGTAGCCACGGGATAGCGCTTGAGTAGATGGCCATCATTATAAAAATAAAGGGTATTGGTACTCTTGTCTATGATAATGTATTTGCCTCGGCTGGGAGCCGCAGGGTATGAACTCACCTGGAGTTTACCGTCAAGGAATTGCCATGCATACACCTGGCGACCTAGTTTCTGGGAACCTGAGAGTCTGCTGTAGGGTAAGCAGGTAAGTAAAATGATCAGCAGCAGAAGAACACTGTGAACAGCTTTGTGGGTCAGTTGGTTCAATGTGGGAGGCCCTCCTTCATTTATAGCTTTCCAGAGAACTAACTGGCTGTCCGTTAGTATGGCACGCTCGGGTTGGGGATTATTAGCCATAGAGGGACGAAAGTGTGTCCAGTCACATGGGCATCTTCACTAGCAGGATTGCCTGCTGTACTGGCGAAATCTGTATGGTGCAGCCGTGGCCGCAATGTGGATAAGGCAGTTGGGAGTTGGGTTATAGTAATCCATGCATGTAGGAGGGTGGAACATGCCAGAAGGTAACGAGAAACTCAGGGCGAGAGCATATGAAATGTTGCCACTGGGGGCAGTAAGACCACTAGGGTGGCTCAAACAGCAGTTGCAGATCCAGGCAGATGGCCTGTCTGGGCATCTTGACGAGTTTTGGGAAGACCTTGGTCCGGATAATCAGTGGTTTGGTGGTGATCAGGAAGGCTGGGAGAGAGGCCCCTATTATGCTGATGGATTGGTGCCTTTGGCCTATTTGCTGGATGACGAGAAGCTGAAGGCGAAAGCGCAAAAATGGATAGAGGCCTTTCTAGATGGGCAACGGGCGGATGGCTGGATCGGGCCTGTTCAGGGGGTCTTGGGCTCTCGAACCTATCCTGAGCACGATCCATGGCCGGTGTTTGTAGTATTTAAGGCTTTAACTCAGTACCATGAAGCGACGGGGGATGCACGGGTTATACCGGCTATGATCAATTTCTGTCGCTATATGGAAAAACACCTGGATGAGCGGCCTTTGGAGTCATGGGCTAAGTTTCGTTGGGCTGATTTCATTGTCAGTGTCCATTGGCTGTATGAGCGAACCGGTGAAGCTTGGTTGTTGGACTTAGCAGAGAAAGTCAGACAGCAGGGTTATGATTGGCAAGATCATTTCACCAGTTTCCGCTATCGTAGAAAGGAATCGACAATCAGCCTGGAGAGTCACGTGGTCAACAATGCCATGGGGCTGAAGACCCCAGGAGTCTGGTATAGGCAATCGGGTACGGCCTCGGATCGGGCAGCAGTCTATCGGGGACTGGAGAATCTGGACAAATTTCACGGGCAGGTTACCGGCCTTTTTACGGGTGATGAACACTTTTCCGGCAAGAACCCCTCCCAGGGGACAGAGCTTTGTGCAGTGGTCGAGTACATGTTCTCCCTGGAGTATTTGGTCTCAATCCTAGGTGACCCAGTGTTGGCTGATCGGCTGGAAAAGATCACTTTCAATGCTCTACCCGCTACCTTTTCGCCGGATATGTGGGCCCATCAGTATGATCAGCAGGTTAACCAGGTGATCTGCAATGTGGCAGAGCGAGACTGGACTAATGCCCCTGATGCTAACATATTTGGGTTGGAGCCCAATTTCGGGTGTTGCACTGCCAATATGCATCAAGGGTGGCCTAAGTTTGTCAGCAGTCTCTGGATGAAGACACCAGATAACGGACTAGCTGCAGTGGCCTATGGTCCTTGCCAAGTGACTGCTCGGTTGGGTGATGGCGATCAAGAAGTCAGTATCCTTGAGGAGACCAATTACCCCTTTGACGAGACTTTGATATTTACCATCCAGACAGCGCGTGCCGTCACCTTCCCCTTGAGCTTTAGGGTGCCGGTTTGGGCACGAGGAGCGACATTGACTCTGCCAGATGGGGAGACACTTCCCTTGTCTTCCAAGTCTTTCCACACAGTGAGTCGCGAGTGGCAGCCTGGTGACCAGCTGGAGTTGGTTCTTCCTATGGAAATCGAGACAGAGCGCCGCTACCAGGGCTCGATAGCGGTCTTACGAGGTCCTTTAGTATATTCGCTTAAGATCGGTGAGAGCTGGAAACATATTGGTGGTACGCAGCCCCATGCTGATTGGGAGGTATATCCCACTACAGCTTGGAACTACGGTCTGGTGCTGGATCCGGCCAACCCCGGCAAGGCAGTAAAGATTACCAAGAAACCGGTGGGGCAGATGCCGTTTTCCCCGGAGGGTGCCCCGGTAGAGCTAAGGGTTACGGGACGTTTGGTACCTGAATGGAGACTGGAAGGCAATTGGGCGGGTACTATCCCGCAAAGTCCTACCCGGTCTAAGGAGAGAGCTGAGAAGGTGACTCTGATTCCCTATGGCTGTACCAACCTGCGGATAACTGAATTCCCATTACTACTGGAGTAGTAGGAGAAGACCGTATAAGCAGTCTGCGGGAACCGAGACGAATGGTCCACACCCGCCTGACAGTCCCGCTTTGAGGGTTTGTCGGCGGGTGTTATCTCTGGAAGAATATATACCATGGGTGGGTATGGTATAATGGATGTGGATGATACCCATAGTCAGGTCCACAGTATGGGGAGAAAGGAGTTGCCAGGATGTCGCAATCCAATCCCCGCCGGAAGGAAGATTTGTTGCTGCGACTGGGCCGGATCGAGGGACAGATTCGGGGGATCAGCAGAATGGTAGAGGAGGATCAGTACTGTGTAGATATTCTCAACCAGATCTCAGCTGTGCGCTCAGCCCTAAGTAGTGTGGGACAGATTCTCCTGGAAGGGCATATTCGAGGATGCGTTACAGAGGCGATCAAGGGCGATCATGGCGATCAGTCCATCGATGAGTTGCTTCAGGTGATCAAGCGATATACTCGCTAGGGATTTGCCCGTTAGAGGGTGGGCCGGTCAGCGAGCCTTGGCTTTGGTTCCACAGATTGGAGAGAAGGCAGAGCCAGATTCAAACACCCGAGAGTAAACAACAGGGGTGGAAAAGAGGGGGACAATTTATGCAAGTGAATGTCACATGGATGGAAGGTATGGAGTTTCGGGCCGATGCAGTCTCCGGCCATTCCTGGAACATGGATGCATCACTGGAAGCAGGTGGTAATAGTCTGGGCCCACGGCCAACGGAGTTGCTCCTTTCTGCCATTGGTGGCTGCACAGGTATTGATATAGTTAGCATACTGCAGAAGATGCAACAACCATTAGCCGGGTTACGGGTAGAGGTAGCAGGTGAGAGGGCGGAGGCACATCCCCGTCGATTTACTCACATTACGCTGCGTTACATCGTTACCGGCAGTGGACTGGCAGAGGAGCGGGTAGCCCGGGCAGTGCAGCTTTCCACAGAAAAGTATTGCTCGGTGCTACATTCACTGAATGCCGAGGTGGATTACAGTTTTGAAATAGTGGATGAGTAAAGAAGAGGGGAGACTTCCCTTTGACTAAGGTAGGAGAGTCTCCCATGCTGTTTGTGACCTAGAGTACTATAGATTCGCCTGTCTCAGCGGCCTGCAAAATGGCCAAACTCAAGGCCAGACTCTGTCTAGCTTCTTCTGGATCCAAAGGATAGGTTGTGCCTTTGGTGATGGCTTCTATGAAAACACGATCTTCCTCCAAATACATGTCCAGGCTTTCCGGCTGGTAGACTACCGGTTCACTGCCCTGTGGGTATACTGTAATGGCCCCGCCCTGGCCGGTACGTAGTACTCCTTTGGTACCCATCAGGCCCGATTCCAGCCAGTTAGCTGCTGATGACCAGGAAGCCATGATCTGACCGATGGCTCCCTGGGCGAATTTCAATAGTCCAACAACATTGTCCCGGATATCCACATCCGGAAGGGCTGTTTTGGCAAAGCCTTTGACTTCCACTACATCACCAATCACGTAGCGGAGCCAGTCCAGATTGTGGGTAGTTTGCTCAGTCAGCATGCCACCACTAACTGCCTGACTCTTCAGCCAAGGAGCGCGTGGAATCGCACTCATGCGGGTAATCCACGCCATAGTGATTTCTCCAATCTCACCTCTGTTGACGATCTCCTTGCACATCTGGGCCCAGGGTGAAAAGCGGAGGCAGTAGCCTATTCCAAGGAGCCGCTGATTTTTCTTGGCAGCATCGATCATCTCATCGGCCTCATCAAGTGATAGAGCCATCGGTTTTTCACAAAACACATGCTTGCCGGCCTCTAGGGAAGCGACGGTTATCTCCCGATGACTGTCGGGAGGAGTACATACCCATACCGCATCTACCTGATCTAAGGCTTTGCGGTAATCGGTGAAGGCTTGACAGGCCGCCATAGTGGCTAGCTTCTCTGCCCGCTCCGGGACGATATCTACTGCGGTCTCGATCTTGACATCAGTGATCTGTAGCAATTGCTCGGCATGGCGATTTCCAATCCCACCACATCCAACTATCGCGATTTTCACCATAATTACCACTCCTTGAGCAAATGTTGACATTAAACATCATGGTATGAATTCCCGTTAGTTCGAAAGTATCCTGCCAACTTGGACCCGAAGGGCGAGATAACTGACCTGGAATTGGAGGGATATGGGCGTTGCGAGTGGAACTTTAATCTGGACAAGATTAGAGAGGGAGGGGTTTGTTTGCCTAGATTCCGTGTAGAAGAGTGCAGATTCCACGGCCTGGAAGCTTTGAGCTTGAAAGATACCGAGAGTGGTTGGGAAGGGACTCTGGTTCCCGAGTTTGGCAGCAATTTGGTCGCTTGGGTATGGACCCGGGGAGGAGTTAGTGTACTTAGAACTCCCGAGACCATCGATGCCCTGAAGGCGAAGCCAGTGGGTTGGGGTTTTCCGGTACTGATGCCCCCCAATCGGATAGATAGAGGTCGGTTTACCTTTGCTGGGAGGGAGTATGTTTTTGAGATCAATGAGGCAGGGAAATACCATATTCACGGATTGATCCATAGTCTACCTTGGCGGGTAGTAGACACCGCGACCGATGATTCGGCGTCAGTTACCACCGCAATCAGATCTGATGATCACCCTAGCATAAAACGCTCCTATCCCCACTCTTTTGAGGTACGGATGACGTTTTCATTGCGGGAAGCCCGGGTGGATTTCACTATAGAAGCAGAGAACTTCGGTTCTGACCCCATGCCGTTTGGCATTGGATTCCACCCATATTTCAATGTGCCATTATCTCCGGATAGTTCTAAGGCCCAGTGTACAGTCAAGGTTCCGGCTAACAAAAGGTGGGAGCTAGATGAGCTGATACCAACCGGTCGTCGTCTACCCGTGAGCGGCGCCCGGGATCTGCGACAGCCGACAGCTTTAGGCACGACAATGCTGGACGATGTCTATACTGATGTGAATTTCTCTCAGGGCGAATCTGTAGCGGAATTTACCGACAATGGTGCCGGGCTTACGCTCCGATATGGGGCGAGTGAGGAGTTTAAGCACTGGGTGGTATGGACCGGCAGGACCATGCAGGATCCCTTCGTATGTCTGGAGCCTTATACATGGGTGACCAATGCGCCGAATTTGTCACTACCACCGGAGGATACAGGCCTTATCGTTTTGCAGGGCGGCCAGACTTTTACTGGGCGGATGTGGCTGCAGATCAGCTAGGGTTTATCATAGCAATTGCCAACTTCCTAGCCCACTTCATCTGGTAGCCGGCTAATGAGCGGAGGTGTCTCCAGACATGCCAGCATGGTGCTTCCTACTAGGAGGACTGTCTTCTAGCGGTTGCTGTTGCTGGGTGCTCGGAGAGGCTAGATCGGGGTGGGCTATACATCCCATGATCAGAGGCACATGGGCAATAAAGAGATCATTGAATAGCACGTGTACCCAAAAAGAGGCCATCATGGCAAAGGCGATGCGCCGGTAAGGAGTATTATCCTGCAGCAATGGTTTGATGAGGGATATGCCCATCCAACCGAAGAAAAGAGCGAATCCCGCCAGTCCCCAGCCGGTGAGCACGAAGAAATACAGACTGTGAGGGCTCATCGCGTTCAGGTAACCATCTGGCTGGTAGGCTGCATATGTCCTCCCATAGTGCCCGGGGCCTATACCGAAGAGGAAGCTGTCCTTGAACATGTTCCAACTGACTTGCCAGATCTGGAGTCGGCCGACATTGCTTGAGGTGGTACTTAGATTGACAATGGATAGGATCCTTGCTGATAGGCCCGGCCATTTGAAGATGCAAACCAGTGTCACTCCGCAGATAGCAGCAATGACCTTCCAGTGCTTTCTGACCATCTCACTATTCATGGCTATCAGGATTACTATAGCGGCCAAGGTGCCAACCATGGAGCCCCGGGAGTAGGTGGTAAAAATGCCGAGCAGGGAGGCGAAGCTAGCTGCGAGGTATAGCCAGCGATGACGTGATTGATAGAGGAAAAATCCAAGACCACCGGTCACACCTGCCTCCAGCATCGCAGCCAAACCGTTATCAGCCATACCCAGGACATTACCCCGACCGCGATTGAACCTAGCCAGTATGGGTATCGAACCATACCAGATGTTCAGGCGCATCAAGTGACTGATGAACACCACTAACCCCAAGAGTCCACATCCTAAAGTCACAGCCTTGAGGAAGTCTCGGGTATTGACAATACCCCAGCGCCCTAAAGCATAGATCAAGATGAAGACCACGGGTATCGGCATATTAATCAAGGCGTAACCTGGATCCTGGGCGAAGACAGCACTGATGGTCCCGCTGATTAGCAAACCAATGAGTGCCCAATAAGTAACCCGATCGGAGCGAATCCCCTTGATTATGGCCTTGGCCTTAGTCACTAGAATCCCATAGTAGATAAGTGCTAATGCTGGGCTAAAGGGGATCAGCAGTCCCCAGCGTGTATCTCGATCACGGATATCCATAGTCAGCATTCCCTTCAGCGTTACCTTGAGGCATGAGCCGTACGACAAGCCCTAATAAGTTCGCCAACTCCACCTGATATGCCTGCTGCTCAAGTCGTAGTCGCAATGTTCAGGAAGTTAGCGTGCGGCAGAGGGAAACCCGCCTCTGACTGATTAACGCAGGATTCGCTCGCCTGAAGGGAGAATCTGACTAGAGGTTGTCGCCAATCATATTCTGACTGAGAAGGTGATATCAATGTCGAATGCCTGGTATACCGATGCCTTGGCACAGGTCACCGGGATCTTGAGCAAGCTACCGGCGGCCATATTCACGCTGGCGATAGGAGCGTTAGTGGTCAAAGCACTGAAATTGATTGTGGGTCGTGCCACGAAGATGACCCGGATCGATCCCACCTTAGGTACGTTGCTGCAGTCCATGGCGAGTTTCGCGGGTTGGGTCTTTGTGCTGGCTGCCGCTACGGCTTCTTTGGGGATGCAGCAGGTTTCTCTGGCATTAGGGGGTTCTATTGCCTTGGTTGCCATGGCCTTGGCCTCCAGTGTCAACTCAGTCACTCAAGACCTTCTGGCTGGGGTTTTCCTTATTGCTGACCAAGATTTCAAGGTGGGCTATACTGTCAAAACAGGGAATCTGGAAGGTGTGGTAGAGTCTGTTACAATTCGCAAGACCAAGATCCGGGATGCGGAGGGTGTGCTCCACACTGTCCCAAACCGGTTGATTGATAATGCTACCTACACACTACTTGATAATAACACAGAGAACCCAAGGGAGTCCGAGGCATGGAGAGGCTTGAGGAAAAGAAGCAGTCAGAGCCGATAGTAGACTGCTGACTGGAGGGGGTATAACATGGCCAAGTATGGGCAGGTGGATATCGAGTATATTGAGGAATTTCCGAGAGTGCCTGCTCCCTTTTATGTACGGGATTGGCAAAAGACAGCACTTGCTTATAACCAGATCGCTTTTGATACCCAGGCTACCGGACAGTATCTTCCTCTGATTACGCTATCGCAAATCGAGCAGCCAACTACCGGTGAATATACTGGTGAGATCTTTGCTATCCCTAGTTATGTTGGTAGAGAGATTGGTCAATATGGTGAAGCCCTAACCTGCCTTGGTGCTGTCCTCGGTGGAGCTTTAGCCGGGATCAACAAGCGGGAAGATCGCCAAAAGGACTGGGTGAGAATGAGTCAGGCTTATTACAGTGTAGTTAATGGACATGGCCTGGTTCTGAATGGAATCAATATGGATGAGGGTATTGATTCTTTCTGGTATGGTATATTCCCCAGCTGTCTTTTCTATCATATCGGTGCTCTTTACCCGGGCGATAGCTCTTTTGCGGACCAAATGCTGGCTATAGCCGACAGTTGGCGAAAGGTCTTGCCCGACCTCTATGGTAACTGGGAGCATACCGGTTACGATTTTAATTTGATGATGTCCACAGATAGCAACCGGTGGGTTGAGCCTGATGCTGCCATCGGTATTGCCTATCTGCAGTACATTGCCTATGTCAAGTTGGGAGACAAGGCATACCGGGAAGCTGCACAGAATTGCATGAACGAGATGAGCAATTACCCAAGCAACCCCTATTACGAGATCCTCGGTTCTTATGGTCCTTACCTAGCTGCTCGCATGAATGCAGAAATAGGTACTAATTACCCGATTGATCGATTCCTGAGTTACGTATTTCACTTTTCCTCCGCTGCGCGTCCCGGTTGGGGAATAATTAGAGAGCGTTGGGGAGACTATGATGCCTATGGTCTCAGTGGCAGCACGACTGATACTGGTGGCTATGCTTTTTCAATGAATACTTATACGACGGCCGGTGTTGTCGCCCCTATGGTCCGGTATGCGCCCCAGTAGGCCCGGGCAATAGGCCGGTGGCTATTGCATGTCGCTGCCAATTCTAGCCTGTACTTTCCGGATTTTCTACCTGCCAATATGCAGAGTGGATTTAGCTGGTACAAGGATACGGGGATAGACTGTGTGTCGTATGAGGGTGTCAGAAACCGGGGCGATACGACTCCGTTTGCTACCGGGGATGCAGCTTACTATTTCAACCCATACGGGGCCTGGGGCTCGGGGTTTATGGCTGCTTTGTTTCATCGTATTAATGTTGATGAGATTTTGGAGATCGATGTCTTGAAAACAGATTTTGAGCACCAACCGGCATACCCGACTTATCTGTACTATAATCCGCTGGTGATGCCCAAGTCTGTTGCAATCGATGTCGGGCCTCAGCCGGTAAATCTCTACGATGCTGTAACCAAGCAATTTATCGCCTCTAGGGTCGTCGGCAAGTCCAGCTTTGAGTTACCCGCCGATCAAGCTGCCCTACTTGTCTTGGTACCGGCGAATGGCAAGATCACTCGGGAGATGAGCAGACTGCTGGTTGATGGGGTAATTGTCGATTATGACGCTGGAGCTGATATTGATCGCGATGGTGGAAAGATCGCCTTACCGAAGACGCATCTCTCCCATGGTCGGCCGGTAACAGTATCTTCGGCTGTGGCTCCGGAACACGGGGGGGAGGCAGCCGTTGACTCCGATTGGAGGACACAATGGATTGCGAATGCGGACCAGCCTCAGTGGCTATCGGTTGATTTGGAGGCGATCTATGATATAGACTGTGTCAAACTGCGTTGGTCCAGGTCGTTTGCCCGAGCCTATAAGGTTCAGGTCTCGACTGAAGGCGAGCAGTGGCGGAGTGTTTACGAGACTGATTGCGGAGATGGTGGACTAGACGATCTTGTTCTAGCTGCACCAACCCGGGGGCGATTTGTCAGAGTCTACTGCATTGACGCGGGTGAAGCAGACTCATACGCGCTGATCGAATTCGAGGTATATGGGAGTAAGGGGGATTAAAGCCAAACAGGGAGTGATCGATCATGTCAGGGAAGAACATCATCTTCTTGATGACCGACCAACAGAATCCTGATTACGTGGGGTTCAGTCCCAATAGCAAGGTCGCTACTCCGAATATTGATCAGATCGCCGCTAGTGTTTCTTTTGCCAACGCGGTGTCACCAAATCCGGTATGCACTCCCGCTCGTTGCGGGATTCTTACAGGTCGCCATCCTCATCAAGTCGGAATGCTCACTACCTCCGGTGATCTTAGCCCCCAGTATCGTACTTATATGCAGGCTCTTCAGGAAGCAGGCTATTTTACTGCCGGTATCGGCAAGTTTCACTTGCTACAGGGGTGGCATTGGGATATAGAGCGAGGTCAGGGACACAATCTGTACGGGTTGAACGAAGAGATGAAGAAGTTTGGTTTCGATTATGTCTGGGAGGCGGCGGGGAAAGGTCTATCTTTAAAGAACTACTGCAACTATGCTCACTATCTGGATGAGAAAGGTCTCTTGGCGAAATATCGGGACGAAATTGTCCGCCGAGGCGAAATCGGACATCCCGAGCCACCGGATGTCAGTATTGTCTCAGAAGATGACTATGTGGATGTCATAATCGCGGATCGCATTATTGAGACTATCTATAGACGCCCCAAGGGCAGGCCGTTCTGTATCTTTGGTTCTTTCTTGAGCCCACATCCGATGATCGATCCACCCAAGCGTTATTACGAGTTGATTGAGCCAGATGAAACAGATGACTTCATCGTAGCCCCAGGACAAAAGCCTTTGTCTCCTGAACTGAAACAGCGTTGGTATGATAGCCGTCGGGGATACAAAGCACTAATTCGCCTAATTGATGACCAGATAGGGCGGATCTTTGCTGTGCTGGAGAAAGAGGACTTGCTTGAAGATACGGTCATCATCTTTACATCTGACCATGGCGATATGCTTGGCAGCAAAGGTGTTGATGGGAAGGACCTTCCCTGGCGTGAGTCGGTTACTGTACCTACCGCCATTCGCCATCCGGACTATCTCTATGGTCGAGTGATTGACCACCCGATCCAGCTGATTGACCTTACAGCCACGATCCTTGATGTGGCTGGACTTGATCCCCAGGAAGCTCTTTCCCAGGATTGGCCGGCCTTCCATGATATCATTCCCTGCCGATCTTTGATGCCGATTATCCGAGGAGAGAAGGACAGAATACGTGATTTTGCCTTCTCAGAAAATACCATGTGGGAAATGATTCAGACCAGAGAATGGAAATACATCCGGTACCGACCATTTGGACCTCAGTACTGTCCTTCGCGGGAAGAGCTCTACTACCTCCCGGATGATCAGGATGAAGTTGTCAATGTCATTGCTCGCAAAGAGAACAAGCCAATATTGGATTGGTGTCGTACTCGACGTGAATGGGTGGTAAGCAGCACCCCCACCGCGCAAATCCGCTGGGCCCCTGTGATTGCGGATCAGGGCATAGGGGGCAGTTACCAGGGGATAGCACCCTATTTTCCCCGAAGGTAGTTCACCGGGTATCAATAGGATTGGGATACCGTTTCGGTATAGCAAAGATAGTGCAAGACTGAGGCAAGGGCTAGAGCGAATTGCACATTCTCAGCCTGTAATGTGATTGTGAGGGCGACGGTTGGGCGGCGTTCTTCATCGGTGCAAAAGCGGTAAAGCAGGAGATTGTCTGGTCTGTGTTGAAACTATTGAGCACAATTATCTGTGCAAGGAGTTTGCTCACAGAGATATTGGATTGGTCCAAGCATGGTCAGGAGAGATCATCTAGTCTGTCTGTGGACGAATGAGGGGTGAACGATGAGAGTAACGTTAGCGGACATCGCAACCAAGGCGGATGTTTCGCCGTCGACTGTTTCACGGGTACTCAACAACAAGGGCCGAATTAGCGATAAAACCAGGACACGGGTGCTCAGTGTTGCCACCCAGCTTGGATATGATCTGGAGGACCGGAAGGATAGAAATCGAACGATGAATGTCGGTGTTCTCTTCGATGCCCGGTTCGAGTCTCTTGCCGCCGATCCTTTCTATAGCACGGTTATGTTGGGTGCGCAGATGGAGCTGAAGGGGTATGATTACCATGTTTTCTTCTCAACAATTGAGCGTGAGAATCTTGATAGAGTTGTCCACACCTATCGGGAGAGATTCGATGGTTTGATTCTGGTTGGATGTGAGATCGATGGCACTGTAGTTGATCGGATCCAAGGTGCCGGGATCCCGTTCGTACTTGTCGATAATGATTTGCCAGGCTCAAAAGTCAATGCGATCGTTACTGATAATGTTGAGGGTGCTGAAGAAGCCATCCGCTTTCTTGCTAAGCTTGGCCACAGACGGATCGGCTTTGTTGGGGGACCACAGAAAACCTTTCTTCAAAGACATCAAGGCTACAAGAATGCTCTGGCGTCTCTCGGTCTGGAGTGGAGTAGGCAGCAGGAAGTGTTGTTTGAAGCCATTGACAATGAAGACGTGGGGCGGGCTCAGGCGGCAGTACAGGACTTGCTTCTGCGGGTTCCCGACATGACTGCCATTTTCGCCTGTAATGATAAGAATGCCATTGGAGCCATCCGGGGCGTAGTTGCCTCGGGCCGAAAGGTACCACACGATGTTTCAGTGATAGGTTACGATGACCTTGATATTAGTCAGCATATGGATCCGCCCTTAACTACCCTTCACATCGATAAGATGCAGATGGGGGCAATGGCTGGTCGTAGACTATATGAACTGATCCAAGGCGTCAATAATACTCCCACCAAGATCGTGGTTACTTCGACATTAGTTGTGCGCGAGTCGGTACGATCCTTAGTAAACACCTCGAGCCCAGCCGCAATCTATAGTTCATCGGCCATAATCAAATACCTATAAGTACACCCTTCAAGCCCAGCGGTTCTCACATATAATCACCTTTCGCCAGACTACCCTATCATATAACCTACCTGTTAACCTACCTGTTTATCTAGACGAGCGAGCAGACAAGTTGAGCAATTGGCGCAAAGTAGAGCCACTCTTTTGCGCGGCCTGTAATGCAGTCCGGGAAGGAATTCGGTCTTGCATCCCGATCCGGAAGGGAGCGGGATGCGCCTATCAGCAATTAATCAAGTAATTTCTGAATACGGAAGGAAATTGCCGTCAAACCGGCGAAGTGGTAAAAATGCAGTGATGAGTTGGGCAATTGTGCGTATTTCTTATCTGGTTCGTTCCCAAAAAGGCGGCTAATTGGGCATGGTTTGGTAAAGGAGCTGAGTGCGTGGATGCTGGTAAAGGGGAAGGCAGATAGGCCAGCTAAGTTAATCGCCCTTGGCATGATTTTGCTGCTGGCGGCAGGAGTGCTTTGCCCAAGCTATGCTGCCATCAACTCTTGTGAAGAACAGATTGCAGCCTATGAACGGGAGATTACTTACAGAGAGTACATAGCACGTTATGCGTGGGCAGCAGAACCGGAGATGGAAATCTTGATATCTGCTGACTCCTTCAGTGCTTCGAGCGCTAATGTAGAGATCTTCGAAGCTTTTCCAGGGGTGAAAGGAAGCGTCATCAAGACTGATGAGACTGGTTATGTTGAGTGGGAAATCGAGGTCGAGAAGCCTGGTTTTTATAATATACAGCTAACGTACTATCCCATAGTGGGAAGAGGTTCAGACATTGAGAGAGAAGTGCGCATCAACGGTAACAGGCCTTTCAAAGGTGCTGGGTATCTATCTTTCCCAAGAGTGTGGGCAGACCGGATGCAAATTCGTATCGATAGTTTAGGGAATGAGATTCGGCCGCCTCAGGTAGAGACTCCGATCTGGCAGACGGCTGATTTGCGGGATTCCCGGGGATATGAGCCTGACCCATACAAGTTCCATTTTCAATCGGGGAAAAACACAATACGCTTAGTGAGTCTATCTGAACCAATGATGATGAAATCGATACGCCTTCATCAGGCTAAAGCGATCCCCACTTACGCGCAGGTTAAGCGGCAATACGACCAAAAGGGTTACCAGCCCACTGAAGGAATCTTGATTAGGCTCCAGGAGCGCGATGTCGCCCGTAAGTCCAGTCCTACCTTGTTTCCGGTCTTCGATCAGGGCGACCCGACTGTAGAACCATATGATCCAGTTCTGATTAGGCTTAATGCGATTGGTGGGTATCGGTGGAAGAACCCTGGTGACTGGCTCAGTTGGGATTTCGTAGTGCCCGAAGACGGTTTGTACAAGATCGCTGTCAAAGCCAAGCAGGATCAGCAGCATGGCTTTTACTCGAATAGAAAGGTCCTGATCGATGGAGCGGTTCCCTTTCAGGAAGTAAAGGCAGTATCCTTCCCATATTCTACCTATCATAGGATGTATCCGCTTGGTGTTGATGAAAGCGGTAACCCGGTCTTGTTTTATCTGAACAAGGGTCAGCATGAACTACAACTGGAGGTTGTGCTTGGGGGTGTGGCCGACCTTCTGCGTGAGGCTGAAGACATCCTATATGATTTGAATACAGTTTACCGCCGTATCATTATGATCACGTCTCCAACACCGGATCCGCTGCGGAGCTATCAACTGGAGAAGCGGATTCCAGGTATCATCAAGCAGCTGGGTTCGTTGAGCGAGGCCGTTGAGGGCTTAGCGGAAAAGCTGGAGATGATGACAGGGGAGCGGGGCAGCCATGCCGCGACTCTGACGAGAATTTCGACTCTGCTAGAGCGCATGTCGGAGAGACCATATACAATTCCCCGCTTGTTAGGAGAGTATCGGGATAATGTCGCTGCTCTCGGAGCATGGATTATTCAGACCCAGAACCAACCATTGATGATTGACTACGTCATTATTGCTTCTCCAAACGAGCCCTTACCTGAAGCAATCCCTACTACGAAGGATATTCTACGACATGAGCGCATGGCTTTTCTGGCGTCGTTCACGCATGACTATAGCAAAATCGGGGACATGGGTAGCACTTCCACGCAAGCGCAGTCCATCAAAGTATGGATCGGTAGTGGTCGGGACCAAGCCCAGATTTTGAAGCAGATGATCGAGGATACTCTTACTCCACAAACTGGGATTCACGTTGACCTGGAGCTGGTAGAATCGCTTTCCGATCCGGCTGGTGGCGGTTCGGCGACCGGTGCAGGGGGTGGTGGTGCTACGTCCGTAATGGGGAATCTGCTGATCCCATCGACCTTAGCCGGAACAGCTCCAGATGTTGCCTTGGGCGCAGCCAATATGGATCTGGCGTTTCGCGGGGCAGTGGTGGATTTAACACAGTTTCCTGATTTTGAGGAGATTGCCAAGCGGTTCAAGAAAAGCGCGTTTCTCCCATTCCGGTTTCGGGACAAGGTTTTTGCTTTACCGGAAGTGCAGGGTTTCCCCATGCTTTTTTACCGTAAAGATATTCTCGCCGAGCTCAGGATTGACATACCCCAGACATGGGACGACGTCTATGAACTGATTCCGGAGTTGACTAAAGAGAACCTGCAATTCGGCATTCCGGCCGGGATGGCAACATACTTGATGTTTCTCTATCAAAAGGGGGTTGCTTTATTTAAACCCGATGTGGTTGCCACTAATCTAGAT
>JAAZLW010000218.1 GCA_012799135.1 Bacillota bacterium
CCCGCCGATTACCAGTACACAAAGAGTTCCATGGAGTTGACTTCCCGCTGGGTACGCCGGTGCAAGGCCCACCATTCTCGGGAAGACCAAGCCTTATTTGGTATCATCCAAGGTGGTATGTATGCAGACCTGAGAAGGCAGAGCGCCGATGACTTGGTCAGTTTAGAGTTTCCGGGTTATGGCATCGGGGGTCTTAGTGTCGGTGAACCTAAGGAACTCATGTATGAGCTCTTAGAGGTTACGGTTCCGCGTTTACCGAAAGACAAGCCCCGTTATCTGATGGGTGTTGGGTCACCCGACTGCCTGCTGGAGGGTGTGAGCCGGGGGATCGATATGTTTGATTGCGTGCTACCAACCCGCATCGCCCGCCATGGCACCGTTTTCACTCGCAACGGCACGATGACCGTTCGCAACGCCGCCTATAGTCAGGACTTCCTCCCACTGGATCCCGGCTGTGACTGTTATACATGCCGGCACTTTTCTCGGGCTTATGTTCGTCACTTACTTAATACTGGGGAAATCCTGGGGGTGCGTTTGACCACTATTCATAATCTTCGATTTCTCCTGCGGCTGATGGAGAAAATCAGAGAAAGCATTAGCCAGAATACCTTGCCTGAGTTTCGGGAAGCCTTTTTGGGGCAATATTATGAACGATGCAAGTGAAGATTATTGCAGGAATGAGGTATAGAAAGGGGAAGTAATGGTCATTGCCCCATTTTGTAGGGGAAGGAAAGGAGGAGTGGAAGATGGTATTTCTTACCGCCGCTGCAGAGCCACAAGGTAGCGTATTTGCGCTGTTTATGCCTTTCATTATCATGTTAGTGGTGTTTTATCTGTTCCTTATTCGGCCTCAGCAGAAACAGCAGAAAGAGCGACAAAATATGCTGAACGCGCTGAAAAAGGGCGATAAGGTGGTTACTGTTGGCGGCATCTATGGAGAGATTACCGCCATCAAAGATGATGAGCTCACCTTACGGGTTGCCGATAAGGTAGAGATCCGTGTTGCTCGGTCTGGTATAGGACGGGCTCAAAGCTAGCTAAGCGTAATTTGATGGCAGAATAAGCAAAACAGGAGGCTTCCAGCCTCCTGTTTTACGTCTACTTGTTCTTGGTCAATGGTGGAGGTGAGCGGAGTTGCACCGCTGTCCACAAATGAAGCCACAATGTCTTCTACGAGCGTAGCCCTTGTTTGGCATTCGCCTCTATCTAACCCCAAGGGCAGGGCTAGACGGAGACTAGCTCATCAGGTTTCCCTCTCTGGCTATGAGCGTCCCCAGAAAGGTATCCTGCAGTATGACACTCTATCCTCTCCGGCAGGCACAGAAAGGTAGAGCGTAGCTGCTATTAGGCAGCAGCTAAGGCGTAATTATCGTTTGCGTTTAATTAGGTTCCCACTGTTTAACGAGGCATGGGACCTCGGCTCGCTTCCATTGCCACTCTCATCTGTGTCGAACCTAATTCACCCCCGAGTAATAAAAGGCAGTCTTAGAAAGTACCACTTAGGCCTACTGATTGTGCTCTTTCAAGATGCGGTCTATCCGTCGCTTTTCATCTCTTCTGGCAATGGCTTCCCGCTTATCATAGAGCTTCTTCCCTTTGGCCAAGGCCAGTTCCAGTTTGGCCCTACCCCGTCGGAAGTATACCTTGAGTGGTATGAGTGTATAGCCCCGTTCTTGGGTTTGCCCCAAGAGCCGCATGATCTCCCTTTTATGCATTAGCAGCTTGCGGGTGCGTTTTGGCTCATGGTTGAACATGTTGCCATGAGTATAGGGGCTTATATGCATATTATATAAGAAAAGTTCACCATTTTCAACTACTGCATAGGAGTCCCGCAGGTTAGCGCGCCCAAGCCTTAGGGATTTGACCTCAGTGCCGGTTAGGACAATACCTGCTTCGTACGTCTCTTCAATATGGTAGTCATGGCGAGCTTTCCGGTTTTCGGCGATGACTCTAATTCCTTCAGTCACGATTCTACCTCCGACCTTTTGCTCTAGGGACAATAACACCCTACCGGGGTTTGATAGAATAAACACCAGAAGGGCAGAAAGGTGGAACACGCGGATAGAAGCTGCCAGATTGCATCCTTATTATAATGGCCATGGGGATGATCTGTCAAATTCCCGAAGCCGCAAGGGCAGCAATTGTGGCTGCAGCTCAATTGAAGGCAGTGGGATGTTTCGGCCTTCCCAGCAAGGTCCGATAACTCCTCATTTTCCCAGGAAAGTCACAAACAAAAGCAAGGATCCTTGAAGAACTTGTCGAATTAGACTCCACAGGGCCACAGGATAGTGATACTGATACTATGTAAAGACTGATAATGCTTACTAATACAATTCTGAAGCGGGAGGGGGAAACCAGATGATCCAAACAGTAGGCCTAACGAAGAAATTCGATGGTCTCACCGCAGTAGATAATTTGAACATCCACGTGGAAAAAGGTGAGATCTATGGTTTCTTGGGCCCCAATGGTGCAGGTAAGACTACTACCATCATGATGCTTCTGGGGATGGAAAGGCCCACAGCAGGTGAGATCAAGTTGTTTGGGAAGGATCTGGCACAGAACTACTTTGAGATCAAACGCCGTGTAGGCGTACTATCGGAGTTTCAGTACCTCTATGAAGATATGACGGCTAGGGAGTACTTGAGGTTCTTTGCTGATCTATATGAGGTGGAAAATCCGGAGAAGAAGATCAATGAGGTGCTAGGCCGCATTGATTTGGTGGATCGACAGAACGAATTACTCAGTGGTTACTCCAAAGGGATGAGGCAAAAGCTGGGGATGGCTCGGGTCTTACTCCATGAGCCCGATCTATTGATCCTGGATGAACCTCAGTCGTCTTTGGATCCGTATGGGATCAAAGAGATTAGGGATATCATCATGGAAGAGAACAGGAAAGGCAAGACCCTGTTCATATCCTCGCATATCCTGTCAGAGATCGAGCGGACATGCCATCGGGTGGGTATCATCCATCATGGCAAGCTGCTAGCCGAAGATGATATGACACATCTCAAGCAACAGGTTACTGATGAGATGGAAATCGTCGTCGAGCTAGAGGCATACACTGATGCTATCGGTGAGAGTCTCAGGGAGCTTGAATTTGTCAGCTCTGTCACCAACGAGGGCTCTCAGTTGACGATTAAGACTAGTGTCGGTGAGGATCACCGCTCCCGGATTTCCCGTGTAATATCCAACAACGGTGGCGTAGTATTGTCGATGGTAGCTAAGGAAATAAGCCTGGAAGAGGCTTTTGTGATCATTACAGAGCAGAACCTTTCCTTGCTGACAAAGGAGGGGCAGGCATCGTGAGTAAAATGAGATCCAGATCTAATGCTATTGGTGTAATCGCCCGGCGAGATATTAAGTCCACGGTAAACGGTTTAGGCATTTATGTAGCCGCATCCCTCGCGTTCTTGGTGGCCATGCTCTTTGTGCGGAGCAATCTCAAAGGTGTCACCGAAAATGGGTTGTTGGTTATGGTTAATCCCCTAAACTATCCGCTCTTTATTGCGGTGATTATCGGTGCTACGTATCTGGCACTGACTTCAACAATTTCCGTAGCTAGGGAACGGGATCAAGGAACACTGGAAGTGCTTTTCTATGGACCTGTCGATAGCACTACGTATATAATGGCCAAGTTCATAGAGCAGCTGCTTACCTTCCTGGGGTTAATCGTAGTTTATATCGCCATCTTTTTCATCATTTCCAAGATGACCAACTTCGGGATGGATGGCAGCTTCCTGGCTATGGCAGGGCTATCGGTTCTACTCGCAGCATCGATTGTGGCTTTTGGCTTGCTGCTTTCAACCATTTCCCGCAGTGCCCGTACTTCAGTCATAGTGCTGCTAGTGTTGCTGCTGGCGTTTCTCGCCATTGATATTGTGGCCAACATTCTTAACAGTATGTCTGCAAAAGACATGTCAGCCACCCTCATTTATGCCAGGGTTGCGGTAGATATGATCAACCGAGGTCTGAAATGGATTTCGCCTTTTGCTTACCTAAATCGGGGAATTGCGGCGGTAGGGTTGAGGAGTGCCGGTCCGATACTAGGCGCCATTGGTGCTTCCCTGCTGTATACCGTTATCCTTTTGGCTCTAGCTATCCAGTTCCTGGATCGTAGGGGGGTTCGTAAATGAGGAGTAGAATCTCAAGCATTTTGATGCTAGTTATTATCTGTGTACTCATGGCAGTCGCCAGTGTGCAAGCAGCACCCCCTCAGCGGGAGAAGCAAAACGTATATGGAGTCACTCCCTGGACAGGCAAAGAGTATGGAGGTACCTTTGCACCAAAAGGTGTGGATCGGATTCACCTTTTGGCGGGAGAGAATAACGTGCTCAATACACTGGAGACTGAAGTCTACTTTTGGCCCATTACTAATGAGTATATGGCCAATTGGTTTGAAAGCAAGGAAGTCATCGGGGGTAGACTCCAGATTCTGCAAGATGGTAAGGAAATAGAACTCTTGGAAAGACAGCCCTATGTCCATGTGTACCCTCAAGGATTCTATGGTGGCGGTTCAGGGCTGCTGGTAGGCGAAGCAGCCGAGAAGAAGTATCAGGAGTATCAAGATGCCATAGATGATTACTGGAAGGCTGTGACTGACTACCGAGAGAGCTATGCTGCCTATGAAAAGCAGATGACTGAGATCTTAAAGGAAGTCACCGAAACTGGTAAGATCTATTCCGAAGAGGAGTTGCCCAAAGCCCCCGAGCAGCCGGAGCCGCCGGTTTGGTATGTGACTGGTGTAACGGAAGCTTTTATCGTCAATTTACCGGTGGGTGAATATGTGATCCGGACTTTGGACGCTGATGGCAACCCGGTGGAGGGTACGGAGAAGAAACTCACCGTCTTCGAAAAGCGGCGAACCGGCGTGGGTTATCAGATTATTCCAGAGAGTAAGTGGACCCGATCGGTACAGTCCGATGATGCCAGCCAGATTCTCTACCTGGAAGGCACTCGGACGATGTATCTGAAGGCGTTTCATGAAGCCGAGTATAATCAGCACCACTACTTGAGGATGACGAGCCTGGAAAAACCCCTGGCCGGAGTTGGGGCAGAAAGTGCCTATATGTGGGTGCATGAAGAAGAAGTACCCGATACCAAAGTTCAGGTATTGCAGGCAGGAGAAGTTGTCATGGAAGTTGGGACTAAGCCCTACTATGTTAAGCAGACACCGGGGTATGCCTTGGGCTACGATATAGTCGAATTCGATGCTGAATCGGACGAATTTGCTGGGCGACGCCCGAGCTTCGAGGCAGTCAAGCTGGAACTCGGGCCAGGTAGCTATCAGATTCGTGTAGTAGATGCTTCCGGCCAAGTGTTGAAGGGTAGTGTCAGAGATATCCGGTCGGTCAATGTAGTACCGATGTGGCAGCTGTACTTGCTGTCTCTCGTGCCACTGGTCGTAGGTTTGGTGGTAGTCGTGCGACGCCGGAATCTTAGGATGAAGGCAGCCAAACCGATCACGGCCTAGGGTTCGGCTTGAGCTAATCGATCGTGTCAGGACATGACAGGGTGCCTTGGGGCACCCTGTTTGAACTTCGGGGCAAAGCCGGGATAGAGTCATAAATAGGGCGCGTGGCGTATAATAGTAACTCTGGAACCACTGAACAAGGGAAACAAGAGGACTATCGGAGGTCTGGATAATGTATGATCCAGGGTTCTGGCGGAAGTTCCGGAGGCTAGGATGGATAACCCTTACCCTATGCTTAGGTGTGGGTTACCTGGTTATTTCTGCATATACCATGGGATTGGGAGTTGTACGCCTTAGCCCTACTAGTACCGTATCGGGGTTCTTACCACCATCCGATCGTGGCGTGATCGAGTCAGTCGTCTGTGACGTGCTAGGCAATGTGGTCCCCCTGGCCAGAGTAGAGATCTTGGATGCCAAAGCTATCACTGATCAGGAAGGCAGGTTTCGGATAGAGAATGTACCTACAGGGCTGGTGGATCTGCGGATCAAGGCCAAGGGATTTCAGGATGCAACGATCCGGATTTTGGTGGAACCTGGTACCAACTACCCCCGTATCAACCATGATACTGGGCTTTGGCCCACTGATTTCTACATACGTTTTCATATCTTCACCAACTCGTTGGAGGATGCTGATACAAGGCTACTGTTTGGGTTGGTTGAGATCGTGAACCCTGGCAAGGAAGCCCTCTTGGTTAGCCGCATAGAAGTCAAAGATCCCAAAGGTCAGGTGGTATACGATCTCTTGGAATCGGAGGAAATCCTAAACCACATAACTCAGACATACAACCTTCAACTTGTATTGGAGCCCGTACCATCCTACCTTGTCCCACCACAGGGCATTGTTGTATTTGAACTGGATGCTATACCTGATCCTCCCAGAGGAAAGTTTCACTTATGGTTAGCCTACGCTTCTGTTGCAGACCATGAGCGAGGTCGGTTTCAGGCCGTGCATCTTGCTGATGAAATGGACTATGATCCAGACCTCAACCCCCATACTCCCTAAAATACTGCCAACAAAGTGCCGGATTTCCCTTACTCGACAAGGAAGCTTGGGTTTCTTGTCGAAAATATTGAGGTACAAGCCCTCTTTACGATTTTTTAGGGTTCATGCCGGTGTGTTTGTACGAGATTCCTCGAGGGGTGGAGTATGGTGTCACCCAGCTTCAGAAAAAGCCATAAAAATCATGCCTGTGGGCTTATGTTGCTGATTGTGGGACTATTGTTATGCTTAGGATCAGCTGAAGCCTTAGCTTTCGATGTGTGTGTCAATGGTGTCCAGGTAGAGCTGCCTATCCGCCCCACCCTAAAACACGGCAAAGTCATGCTTCCCCTTAGTTGCCTTGCTCATCCTCTCGGCTTGGAAATTGAACACGAAGGTGAGGGGGCACCGATCGTGTTAGTGTTGGGTGATGAAAGGGTTGTCTTTTCTATGGATAATCCTCAGGCGGTGGTCAATAATGCTCAGTCTTTGGATCTGGGGACTGTGCCCTATCGCAAGCAAGACGAGATCATGATCCCGATGAATCTGCTAGTCGATGCTTTGGGAATCACGATCAGTTTCGATGAAAGTGGACAGACTCTGCTTATTGAAGGGGGTAGCCCACTTTCCCCGGAGCCTGTAGGCACAGGTTCTGACTCAGTGGAAGGCGCGAACGGACTTGTACCGGCGGCTGACGGAGAATCAGAAGAAGCATTGAAATCTGATGCTCTGCCGACAAATGAAGATAGTCAGCAGGTCGAGTTAGAGATAGAAAGTGCCCCGCTTAGCTCTGAGCAAGGATCAGGTTTCGCCTTGACTCAGGTGCTGCAGGATATGCAGACTCAGACTAAAGCGTTGGCGAGAGACATGACCTTGAGAAGAGCTGAAGGAGCCAGGCTGGTGGGAGTCTTGCCTGGAAGCGAGGAAGGCCGACAGCGGCTAGACTTTATTACTGATGCCAAGGTAAAAGTGCAACCGATGCTGCTGGTCGATCCAGCTCGGCTAGTACTGGATCTTGAAAGCGCTTATGTGGAGGCTATCGATGATGAACTTTATGTAGGTGAAGGGGTTATCCATCGCGTACGGTTGAGCCAGTATCAAGAAGGGATAGCTCGGGCTGTGGTTGACTTGACCCAAGCTACTGGGTATGAGGTGGTGGAGCTCGCCGACGACCATGGGTTTTCAGTCATCTTCAATCAGCGACTTGGCAATGTGAGCCTGTGGCGGAGTGGGAGCGCAGTACGGCTGCACCTGGAGACCTCTGGTCCGGTGCGTTGTACTGTGCAGAGGCTGAAGGCACCTAATCGTATGGTAGTGGATGTGGAGAATACCACCTTTGTGGCAGGTGCGGCCGAGATCAATACGAGGGATACTGCGGTAAATGCGCTGCGAATAAGTCAGTATGCACCCACCATGGCCCGGATTGTCATGGAGCTGGAGCACCCCTTGGATTTTGTGGATATCGATGCGGGGACTAATGAAGGAGAGATTGAGCTAGCTTTTTTCGATCCCCAATGGGGAAGAGAAGGAAACCCGAAAAGTAGCTCCATAAATGAGCTTGTGATAGCAACCAGACAAGATGGGGCGGAAGCTCCTCTCATTAGCTTGCGGCAGCTGGCAACCCTAGGGCAGAGGCTGGTCCGTATCTTCCCCGCTAGCAAGGCCTGGGCCCGGGAAGAGACTTCGCTTACGGAAACAGCCTCTACATCCCCTAAGAGGCGGGAAGACTCTGATCGATCAGCTGCTGAGCTGGACAAGCCCGGTGATGAGACTGGCAGTGATGGAGCTGGGGGCATACGATCCCAGCTCAGCCGTTGGGATGGCCTTTGGGCAGAGCCAAGCCTAGGGCAGATACGATTTGACGGCTTTGGTGAAGGTTTGGAGACGAGTAGCGAATCAGAGACAAGCGGAGAGCCTTGGGCTGATCCATCAGTCTCTTATTCGGATGAAATATCAACACCTCTGGACTCTCCCTATCAGGAAGTGGATTTCTCCAATTGGCCCAGGCTACAAGCCAACTGGATTGGGAGTGAGGCAAGGGCTGCGCTCCAGGGACGCTCCATTCTTATCGATGCCGGTCATGGAGGATTTCAGCCCGGTGCGCCGGGAGTAAAGGGTGTTTGGGAGAAAACCTACAACCTGGAATTGGCTTTGCGTGTGGGAGAGCTCTTGCAGTGGGCAGGGGCCCGGGTTCACTATACTCGCACGGTCGATCAGACTATGAGCCTGAGGGAGCGTGTGGATAAAGTGCAGGCAGTAAATGCTGAAATCTTGGTCAGCATTCATGCTAATGCCTCGCTTACCAGAGATGCTAGCGGTACCGAAACGCTTTATCATCCGTCCATTAAGGCAAGCGAGCCGCTGGCTGAAGCTATACAGAAAAACCTTGTCGGTCAGTTGGGGCTTGTCGATCGAGGCACAAAACAGAGACATGATCTTTATATCTTGCGGCATTCACCGGTTCCTAGTGCTTTGGTGGAGGTCGGCTTTTTGGATCACGCAGAAGAAGGAGTATTTCTTTTGACTCCAGAGGCGATTGATAAAGCTAGTATGGGCCTGGTCCGAGGGATTGCCGCCTTTTTCAAAGATAATCCGGTGCTCCCAAGGCCGGTGATTACACCAAGTCCACAGCAGCCAGAGGAGGCTGTGAAGGGTGAGAGCGGCGACGGGGAGACTCTGTTAGAAAACATCGGGAGAGAGGATATAGCAGGTGGTGGGGATAAACCAGCATCTGACCGACCCACGGGGAGTGATACAGTTGAATAGAGGCTATAAAGAACGTATCGGGTGGCTTTTTCTCGCATCGCTCCTGCTGATCGTGATAATGTGGGGAGGGCGACTGTGGAATACGATTAGCTGGTATCTGGAGCCAAAGACCGATATCCAGCTATATATTGCTGCACCGGGTGGTGGGCTTGAGGTGGAGAATGCGCAAGTGGCTACTAGCCGGTTTGACGCCAAGGGGCTCTGGGAGCAAATGCAGGCAGTGACTAAAGGCAGAGGTGAATCGCTTTTGCCTAGTGATGCCGTTTTGCTGGATAGTCGGCTGGAAGGCAGCACCTTGGTAGTTAGCTTCAGTGCGGAATTGGCAAAGGGGCAGTATCTAGGGAGTAACCAAGAAATTGCCTTAGTATATTCTATTGTCAACACTATGGCGCAATTACCGGGGATCGAATCCGTGCGGATTCTGATTGAGGGACGCACGGTAGAGTCACTGGCGGACCACGTAGACTTAACCACTTCTCTAAAGCCGGACCTCGCTTTAGTCGTCTCACAGTAGGGTGGGATTGTACCAGTAGAGATTAGGCGCCCCTGCTCTTGCCAAGGGGCTTTCTTGTGCTTGCATGGACTCGCCTGGGCGGGATAGAATAGGAATGGTGTCTTACGCACCGAACAGATAGTTGTCGAAAAGCGGGTGCCTGTGGCAAGGAATAGATGCGTCGTACAGAGAGGTTGAGGGGATTTGGGGGACTTGGCAAAAGAACACCCCATTGGGGTGTATGATTCTGGAGTGGGGGGGCTTACGGTTGTTCATTGGCTGAGGGAAGTATTGCCCCGCGAGCAGATTGTATATTTCGGTGATACGGCCCGAGTCCCCTATGGAGGTCGGTCTTCGGAGGAGATTATCGGGTTCTCCCGCCAGATCTTGGCCTTTTTCCGGGAGCAGGGTGTCAAGTTCGTCATAGCTGCCTGTAATACGTCTTCTGCTCTGGCCTTGCCGGTAGTTGCTCCCAGCTCGCCTATTCCCATGATGGGGGTAATCAGAGCAGGTGCCCGGGAAGCTTTAGTAACCACCAGGAACCAGAAAATCGGGGTGATCGGCACACAGGGAACGGTGGAGAGCCATGCCTATAGCCATGCTCTCAAGAAGCTGGAACCTGGCATTTCCGTCTATGAACAGGCATGTCCCAAACTGGTGCCCCTAATCGAGGCGGGGTATAGGGAAGGAGACGTGGTTGATAGCCCTCTGCAGGAATACCTAGGGCCTTTGGCAGAGCATCAGATTGATACTCTGATTCTAGGCTGTACACACTATCCATTTATTCGACCAGCTATTCAGCGGCTGCTAGGTCCGGAGGTGGAGCTAATAGATCCAGCAGAGGCTACTGCCAAGGAGGCAGAGCATAGACTAAGCAAGCTTGGTCTTCTGAGCGGGGAGAAGCAGGCAGAGGATTGCTTTTTCGTCAGTGGTAATTCTACAAGTTTCCATGCCAGTGCCCTTAGGTTGGGCTATACTCAGAGGGTGGAGCATGTAGATATAGAGAAGTATACCATCTAGACGAAAGTCTAGCTCATTCCTACCTTGATCATGGTAGGTTAGAGGGGAAGGAATGATCGAATGGAGGCTGTATCCCTTAAGGTAAACAGTGGTGTTTTGTTGGACAGCGATTGTGCTGCTTTGGGGGCGAAGGGTGAAAGTGGCATGGGGTGGCGGGATCGGAAGGTAGCTGTGATAGGCTTGGGAATAAGTAATATACCGTTGATCAGGTATCTAGTGGCTGAAGGGGCTCAGATCACGGTTTGTGACCGGCAGAAACCAACCGAGATGGAATCCCGCTTATCCCAAATTGCAGGCCTACCCGTTTCCTATAAGCTCGGTGGGGGTTATCTAGATGACTTACAGGGCTTTGATGCGGTTTTTCTGAGCCCGGGGATCCCGAAGGACTTGCCTGAGATTAGTGCCTTAAGAGAGCGAGGAGTTAAGCTGAGCAGCGAAATGGAAGTATTCTTTCAGCTATGTCCAGCTCCAATCGCAGGGATTACCGGCAGCAGCGGGAAGACTACCACCACTACTTTAGTTGGCGAGATCCTGGCAGCCCAGGGAGAGCATCAGGTTTTAGTGGGAGGCAATATCGGTAATTCTTTGTTGGATGAGATTCCTAATATGTCAGCGGAAGATCTGGTAGTATTGGAGCTATCTAGTTTCCAGCTGGAGCTTTTGCCCTATAGCCCACGCTATGCGCTGGTGACCAATATTACACCCAATCACCTCGATATGCATAGAAACATGGAAGCATACATTGCGGCCAAACGCCACATATTTGCTTTCCAGGGACCAGATGATTGTGTCGTGCTGAATTATGACAATCCAGCCACTCGCCAACTAAAGGCCGACTGTCGTGGTCAGGTGTTCTTCTTCAGTCGGTTAGAAGAGCCGACTCGGGGAGCCTTTCTGCGCAATGGCATGATCACTGTCAGGGATGTAGGGTTTGCCCAAGGGAAGGAAGTGACCCTTTGTTCCATCGGTGCTGTACGACTATTGGGTGTACACAACTGGGAGAATGTGCTGGCAGCGGTGACGTTGTCGGCCCTTTGTGGAGCAACACCGGAAGCCATTGTCAAGGTGATCGCTACTTTTACGGGAGTTCCCCATCGGTTGGAGTTGGTGGAGGTAATCCGTGGAGTGAAATACTACAATGACTCCATCGCCACCAGTCCGGCCCGGGCAATTGCCGGTATCAAGGCTTTCCATGAACCCATCGTCCTAATTGCCGGTGGCTATGATAAGCAGCTGTCCTTCAATGAACTGGCGGAGACCGTTAATGAGCGGGTGAAGGCAGTCGTATTGGTAGGGACGACGGCAGAGAAGATTGAGGCAGCGATTCGCGAGAGACGGCAAAGGTCCGATCAGCCCGTTATCTGTCGGAGCCAAGACTTTGACAGTGCGGTACTGAAGGCGTCCCAGCTAGCCGAGGCTGGTGATGTAGTCTTGATGAGTCCTGCTTGTGCCAGCTATGATATGTTTAGAAACTTCGAAGAGAGGGGCCAGAGGTTCCGGGATCTAGTGAAAGCAATGATGGAAAAGAGGCAGTGATTGGTGGTCAGGGAGAGGCAATTTGGGCCAGGGAGGCGCTAAAATGGTACGGATCGATGGGCGTAAGCCCGGTGAGCTTCGAGAGGTCAAGATTACACGCAATTTCACCAAGTACGCGGAGGGCTCCGTGCTGATTGAGGCAGGTGATACCAAGGTCATCTGCACTGCCAGCATTGAGGACAAGGTTCCCCCCTTTCTGCGCGGCAATGGCCAGGGGTGGATTACAGCGGAGTATTCCATGTTACCCCGGGCAACTGAGACCCGGAATGTGCGGGAAGCCAGTCGGGGAAGACTCAGTGGGCGTACTTCGGAGATTCAAAGGCTGGTCGGAAGAGCCTTAAGATCAGTAGTCGATCTGGAAGCCCTGGGAGAGCGTACAGTATGGCTGGACTGTGATGTAATTCAGGCTGATGGAGGGACTCGCACCGCTTCTATCACAGGCGCCTTTGTGGCTATGATGGACGCCATACAGCACCTGGGGCAGACCGTTAACTGGGATAAGCTGCCTATTGCCAACTTCGTTGCGGCCGTTAGTGTCGGACTGGTAGATGGCGTACCTTTGCTGGATCTTTGCTACGCGGAGGATTCCCAAGCTCAGGTAGATATGAATGTGGTCATGACCGGTGATGGGAGGATCATTGAAATACAGGGGACGGCCGAAGGTGCGCCGTTTGCTCGCTCAGAGATGGATGAAATGCTGAACCTCGCCGAACAGGGGGTCAGGGAACTAATTGGGTTGCAGAGGCGTGCCCTGACAGAGGATCTGATCGCTAAAATGGGAGGACAAATCCGTGGTCGCACTGGTCATCGCTTCCAGGAATGAACACAAAGTAGAGGAGATGCGGCAGCTATTGGCCGGTCTCACCATCCGTGTGTTATCATTAGGGGATTTTCCGGATGCTCCTCAAATCGAGGAAGATGGCGATACCTTTAAAGCCAATGCGTTAAAAAAGGCCCGGATCATCTCTAAGTTCACCAATCTCACTACTTTAGCTGATGATTCTGGTCTGGAAGTGGACATTCTGGGCGGACAGCCCGGTGTTCATTCCGCCAGATTTGCCGGTGAACATGCCAGTGATGGGGAGAATAACGCAAAGCTTTTACGGCTGATGGAGAAAGTTCCAGCGAGGGACAAGACGGCGCGCTTTCGCTGTGTTATCGCGCTGGTAAGTCCCCATGGTGTTGAGGAGTCAGTAGAAGGCACGTGCCCTGGATTGATTATCGATCGGCCCCGAGGGAATGGAGGTTTTGGCTATGATCCCTTGTTTATGGTGCCTGAATTGGGGCAAACCTTTGCTGAGCTATCTAGTGATGAGAAAAACGGTATCAGTCATCGGGGAAGGGCATTGCAGAAGATCTTACCCATAGTGCAGCAATGGTTGGATGAGGGGTGGATTTAGCTAGGTGGTGTTCAGTATCGTTCGCTGGAACCCAGCGATAGGCGTCACCAGGCCCCGGGAACGTAAGGCCACCGCCAAAAACAGCGTTGACAGGATCTAGGTGGCTATGTTATAATCAAATCCGTCAGTTGAACTTGAGTTGCGGGGCGTAGCGCAGTTTGGCTAGCGCGCCTGCCTTGGGAGCAGGAGGTCGGAGGTTCAAATCCTCTCGCCCCGACCACCTTTTTTGCGAGGGTGGTTTAGCGGCTCTGATGGTTTTGCTGTTAGGTGGCGTTATGTCTGTAGGCTGAGTGAGTCTTTGGAACAGGCGGG
>JAAZLW010000023.1 GCA_012799135.1 Bacillota bacterium
GGACGAAGCAGGAATAACTAGTCCCATGAAAAAGAGGCGGCGTAAGGGTCATCATCGTCGAAACAGAAAAGAAAGAGAAGGCCTGCTGATCCAGATCGATGCGTCAATCCACAATTGGTTTGGCGAAGCAATTAGTTCCCTACACGGCGCTATTGATGATGCCACCGGAAAACTATGTGCGCTACATTTCCAAAAGACCGAATGCCTACAGGGGTATTTCGAGCTAGCCGAGCAAATGATTGAGCGTAACGGGATCCCAGTCAGTATATACAGTGATCGCCATACAATCTTCAGATCCCCCGAAGCTGACAAGCTATCCATAGAGGAACAGCTTGAGGGCAGGCAAGTCAACCTCACCCAGTTTGGCGAAGCCATGGATGAATTGGGAATCAACGTATTGTTTGCGAGATCACCGCAGGCAAAGGGACGGATTGAGAGGCTCTGGGGCACGCTTCAAAGCCGGCTTCCTGTTGAGTTTGAGATACATGGCATCACCACAATCGAAGATGCCAACGACTTTTTAAACGGGTATATTGACCGCTTTAACGAACAATTTGGGGTTGAGCCAAAAGAATCCCAAAGTGCCTTTCGTCCACTCGATGATAGTGTTGATCTCAGCGCCATCCTCTGTGTCAAAGAGCAGCGAACAGTTTCCGACGGAAGCGGTTTCTCGTACTGCGGCCAATATTACCAACTGATGAAAGGTGCAAGAAATGCCTTATTGCCCCGCAGGGTGAAAGTTACCGTTCTAGACAGCCATAAAGGGGCGCTAAGGGCAGTATACAACGGGGTGGTATACGATACCAAGCCCCTGGCAGAGAAGCCACGGAAGGTACCCGCCCAGGCTCCCAAAGAGATAACCCAGAATAAAACACCGGCACGACCTACGGATGACCACCCGTGGAGGGCACCCATACAAAAAAGACCCAAGCTCTATTATGAGGAATCTGATAGAGAGATACTCGAAGCCCTCTTTGATTCATCACGAGCCTGGGCGTAACAAAACGATCAGTACTATCATACCCAAACTGATCCGTTTTGACAATATCGAACGGCGGGGTTAATTCCCCGCCCCAAAAAAATGCAGAGGTGACATTTTCAATGAATAAACCCGCGCAATCTACATGACATTTTCACGGACTATTGACAGGGGTGTAAAGGTCGATAGATCGTTTTTGGGTGATTGTGGCACAGTAATTCCAGTTTGGATAAATATTGCCTGTTAGTTAGGGGAAATCTACTGACAGAATGATATAAGGGTCTAGGTGGTTTGGGTGATACGAAAACTGTGGCGGAAAATCGGAGGTAAAAGAAACCGGCGGCAGCCGGATTTTGGTAATGCTAGTTTCAGTGAATTGCAGGACTATTTGGAGGCCGAAAGACTCACTGGTGATCTTAACGATACTGTGGGAAGAATCAGGGAGGCCTTTGGCAATAGCCCTGATCTAACCTACCGGCAGATGAGTCTTGGGGTAAATCCCCGGGTGCAAATCCTGCTTATCCATCTAGATGGTATGGTGGATACCATCTTTTTGACAGAGGGTGTGCTTCGACCGATTCTAGAGGAGACTTCTCCTCACTCTTTCGGTGATGAAGAACCAGAAGGGGAAATCGCCTATCAACTGCTAAAACAGCGATTAATCCAAATTAGTGCAGTGCAAGAAGCGGATAGATTCGAGAAAGTTTTGGAGTATATCGGCAGAGGCTACGCTGTTCTTTTCGTTCAGGGAGTGCCCCGGGGTTTAGCCTGTGAAGTGCGGGGATGGGCAGAGCGAGATATTAGTGAACCTGGCACAGAAGTGTCAATCCGTGGGTCACGGCAGGGTTTTGTGGAGAACCGTCGGGTCAATACTAGCATGTTACGTCGGCAAATAGTCTCCCCCTTACTTTGGCTCGAGGAACTGCAGGTAGGGGCGGTCACCAAAACAACTGTGACTATCGCCTATATTAAAGGCATTGCCGAGGAAGGGGTAGTAAAGGAGGTTCGCAGCCGCATCCAGTCTATTGAGGTAGACTCGGTATTGGAAAGCGGGTATATCGAAGAGTATATCGAAGATGCGCCATACTCCCCTTTTCCTACTATGCTTAGGACAGAGAGGCCTGACAAGGTGGCTGCTGCTTTACTTGAAGGAAAGGTGGCCATCATCACCGATGGTACGCCCTTTGTCTTGGTTGTACCGGCGACTTTCTCCAATTTCTTAGTTGCTGCTGAAGACTACTATGAACGGTATCTTACCGGTTCCTTTATTCGGTTTCTCCGCTTGGTTGCCTTTTTTATCTCTCTGGCCTTGCCATCGACCTATGTTGCCATCACTACCTTCCACCAAGAGATGCTGCCAACACCACTTATTTTGAGCATTGCCGCTCAAAGAGAAGGAGTTCCTTTGGTGGCTATAATCGAGGCCCTGTTTTTGGAGTTCAGTTTTGAGCTCCTAAGGGAGGCTGGGATTCGGCTTCCTAAGGTCATCGGGCCGGCTATCAGCATCGTAGGGGCGCTGATCTTAGGTGAAGCCGCGGTTCGGGCTGGCCTAGTGTCCTCGGCACTAGTCATTGTAGTTGCCGCTACTGCCATTGCTTCGTTTATTAGCCCGATCTACAGTATGGCAATTAGTGTACACTTACTCCGCTTTCCCCTGATTTTGCTGGCTGGTAGTCTCGGTCTCTTTGGGGTGATCATGGGTCTTTCAGCGATTCTCATTCATCTATCATCACTTCGTTCCTTTGGAGTACCGTATCTCGAGCCCATATCGCCTGTGATTTTCCCAGAGTGGAAAGATGCACTCATCCGACTACCCCTTTGGATGATGGATACCAGACCGGAGTCCATAACTAAAAGAGAGCACATTCGGCAGGACCCGGGGCAAAAACCCCAACCATCCAAGGAAGACTAGATAAGAAAGACTAGAAAGACAGATGCAGTAGGGAATGATAGGGAAATAGACAACAAGGGGAGGAAGCGCAATTGGCCCGTTTGGAAGGTGGTAAGATCAGTTCTGGGCAGTTTCTGGCCCTCTTGGTGCTATCGCGGATGTTGGCTGCACTGATTGATGCTCCCACTCTTACCGTGACATCAGTGGAACATGATGCATGGATCTCTATCATACTCAGCACCTTGCTAGCCATTCCCTGGGGGCTAATTCTAGTGCGCCTTAGCACCATGTTTCCCGGTATGACCATCATCGAGTATAGCCAGGTAATTTTGGGACCATGGCTGGGTCGCATAGTTGGCCTAGTCTTTATTGTCTTTTTCCTTCACCAATCGGCCTATTCTGTTCGAATAGCCAGCGCAGCATATGTTACTACCATCATGCCAGAAACCCCAATAATAGTCTTTGTGAGTATACTTACCTATCTTTCAGCTAACGCCGCCCGCAGTGGCATTGAAGTACTGGCCCGAGCCAGTACCGTCAGCTTTTTCGTCACTTTGGTCATGCTGGTTTTGTTGCTCATTCTCCCCATGAATGTAATGGACTTCACTAATCTGTTACCAATCATGGCTCGGGGATGGCAGCCAGTTCAAGAGGGTATGCTATCATCATTTGCGATATATGGAGAGCTGATAGTGATGACCATGCTGATCCCGCATTTGAACCGTCCCCAGGATGCAGGTCGGTTTGTTGTATATGCTCTTTTACTAACTGGCTTTCTCTTCACGTGGTTCACCACCGCTATTGCCGCAGTCTTTGGCCCAATTATGTCCACCCTGATCATGCCTGCGTTTAGTTTAGGTAGGCTGATTCAGTTTGCCCTCGCCATTGAGCGAGTGGAGGTGATTCCTCTAGTTGGCTGGACGATAAGCACCGGTGTCAAGCAATCTTTATTCATGTGGGCCGCGATGCTGGGCATCGCCCAATGGTTCAACTTAGCAGAGCTTCGGGCCCTAGCCTATCCTGTTGGTGCACTAATTGCCGCTTTGTCTACTTGGCTCTTCAAGAGCATCTTTGATGCCGCAGACTTTTCCTCAGTGAAGCGATTCGGAATTCTAAGCATTCTAGCTAATATCGGACTCCCGGTGTTTTTGTACACCATGGCAGTGGTTCGCAGAGCGGTTAAGCAAGCCCTGGGAAAAGAGGGATAGAGGTGCCGCAACTATTCAGGCGATTTCTATTGGTAATTTTGGGCATAAGTTTGCTTCTACTCGGAGGCTGTTGGAATCGGCGGGAGATAGAGACACTGGCTTTTGTCATGGCAGCTGGAATAGATAAGGCCGTTGAACCAGATAAGGTGCAGCTCACAGTCCAGATAGCTCGGCCGGCCGCTTTAGTAAGTACTACTGGAGGCAGTGGTGCATTAGAGAGAGCCTTCTGGTTAGTCAGTAGTACTGGCTATACTTCCTTTGATGCTACCCGGAACTTCGCCTCACAGTCCTCCAGGCGGCTTTTCTGGGCACATAACCGGTGGCTGGTGATTGGAGAGGAGATGGCCCGAGAAGGGCTTCAGGATATTTTGGACCTTTTCGTGCGGGATGGTGAAAGCAGGCGTACGGTGAAGTTGGCCGTATTCAAGGGAGGCAAGGCCTCGGATTTCCTCACCACAGAGCTGGAAATGGAGCGCCTTGGCTCTGAGGCCTATGTAGGTATTGTCCAAAACGCAAGCACTGGGTTATCCACCATGGTAGATATCAATATTCACCAGTTCCTGCTCGCCTTGGCCGGTGAAGGCATCGAACCGGTGGCCATTTGTGCAGAGTGTATCAACAGGCCACCAGATGTAGACATACGAGGTCAAATGGAGCGAGGTACTATCTCTCTGGCTCCTCGGATTACTGGGGCTGCGGTTTTCAGAGGGTCCCAGTTGGTGGGTTGGCTAAATAAGCCAGAGGCCCGGGGCTATAACTGGGTGGCAGGCAAGGCGAAAAGCAGTATTATCGTGATCGATAGGCCGGAGGATGAGACCAAATATGTCGGCATCGAACTGATGCGAGCCAGTAGTAAGATCAAACCTGAAATCGTGAATGGAAAACCCAGAGTGACCGTTACGATACAGGCAGAAGGGACCATTGGGGATATCGAAGACATGTCGTTGGTTACAGATAGCAGAGCTGCTATTACTTCCATGGAAAGACGCATGGCGACAGTGATTGCCAATGAGATTACCTCTACTCTAAGAAAAGCTCAGGAACTGGGTTCAGACATATTTGGGTTTGGGCAGACTATCTACCAGCGTTATCCAAGGGAATGGAAGCACCTGAGGGAAACCTGGAATGATCAGGGTTTCAAGGAGTTGGAAGTCAAGATCGAAGTAAAGAGCAAGATTCGGCGTTCCGGACTAATTGAAATCGGGCTTCCGATAAGAAGGTGATGGTGGTTGGATCTCCTCTTGCTATTGCTTGTCTTTGGAGGCATAGTGTTGTACGAAATGCCTCGGCTTGTCAGGAAGAAATCATGGCGAGAACTAGCGGTTTTTCTGGGCATTGTCGTCTTAGGGTTTACTTTGAGCTGGCTACAGACTATGGGCCTGCCTACCAAGAGCTGGGCAGAGCTCGTAGGTCCCATCGGTGAATATATCTGGAATGGTCTGGCGAGCTCGCTCCCCTCTCACTAGGTTTTTTCAAGCCCAGGAGTTCACCTAAGGGTGAGGGTTTTTGGATTGGATAGCACGCAAAACTCCGCCAAGCTAGAACCCAATTCCTAGCTCTCAGCATAGATTATAGCATCATGAGAGCAGGAGGTAGGTTTCATGGAATACCGGATGAGAGGTCATGTTCATCCCTACATTGGACCAACCGAAGTAGCCCTGGAGCATATACATCAGTTGGCAGGTACCACGGGACCGGTTATCCCCAGGATGGGAGGCCATATTCACAGAATCGCTGGTGTTTCCACCACCGATCGAGAGCATTCCCATGCATATAGCCTCCTTACTGGGCCACCTATCCACCTATGCCAGGGACGGCATGTTCACCAATTAGAAGGAAGCACAACGGTAGATCAAGAGCATGACCACGATGTACAGCTAGAGACAGGAACCCAGGAACCCTGTGGTTGCTATGAAGGCATGTATGCTGAGGAAATGTACCCCATGGGAGAGGTGTCCTGGTAGTCGCCTTTGGAATCTAGGATGCGAAGACCGGGACCTAGTCCCGGCCTTTTTGAGTCATGCCCATTCTTGTTATCATGGCATCTTTAACTGTGTTCATTCAGCCATAGAAGTTCTACCATGTGCTTGCCCCTAATCCAGGGCTTTCGGGGAATATGTGGAAGCGAGGCCAGGGAGCATAGTAGTTTCCATAGAAAGCAGAGCCAGTGGCAATGGTATTTTATGATGTATTATGTATAACTTTCCGCAATCTCTTGACTTTCTTTTGGTTCTATCCCATCATAGACAGCAAGCTGACAATGTCTTGGTAGGACCGAACAAGAGGATGAGTAAAATGAACGGCCATGGAGTCGGTGTGACAGATACTACGTTACGGGATGCACATCAATCTCTTTGGGCAACTCGGATGCGGACAGCTGATCTGGTGCCTATTTTGGAGAAGCTAGATCTGGTGGGTTATCACTCCCTAGAAGTATGGGGAGGGGCTACCTTTGATGTTTGCCTTCGGTATTTGGAGGAAGACCCCTGGGAGAGACTCCGGGTTATTCGACAGCATGTTGAGAGAACTCCCTTACAGATGTTGCTACGGGGCCAGAACTTGGTAGGGTATAAGCATTATCCCGATGATATTGTGGAGAGATTTATCAACAAGGCAGTGGCCAATGGTATCCAGATCCTCCGCATCTTTGATGCCCTAAATGATGTAGATAACCTGCGATTTCCCATAGAGGCAGCCCGGCGGGCCGGAGCCCATGTACAAGCCACTGTTGTCTATACAGTCAGCCCTGTCCACACATTGGAGCTATATGTCGATATGGCTCTCAACCTTCAGGAGTTGGGGGCTGATTCTATTTGCATTAAGGACATGGCGGGGCTGCTGCAGCCCTATGTCGCCTATGAGCTGGTTGAAAGCCTGAAGTCATGTCTTGATATCCCTGTCCAACTGCATAGCCACTATATCGGTGGTCATGCTATGATGTCTTATCTTAAAGCCATTGAGGCTGGTGTGGATGCCGTAGATACCGCCACCGCTCCTTTGGCTTTTGGCTCTTCTCAACCGGCAGTGGAAACTTTAGCAGGCTCACTGCGGGGAACTCTCTATGATCCTAAGCTAGATATGGAGCCGCTCTTTGAGATAGCCGAATACTTTGATGGAGTACGGCGACACCATGGATGGGAACGTGGAGTCACCCGGATCACTGATATGCAGGTATTTTCCCATCAGGTCCCCGGTGGCATGATCAGCAACCTAGTCAGCCAGCTCCAGCAGCAAAAAGCCATCCACCGTTTGCCGGAGGTCTTGGCGGAGATCCCCCGGGTAAGAGAAGAGTTGGGATATCCGCCCTTAGTGACCCCCACAAGCCAAATTGTAGGAATTCAAGCGGTACTCAATGTTCTCACTGGGGCTCGATACAAGGTGATTCCAGAGGAAGTAAGGCTATATGCCCGGGGCTTCTATGGTAAGCCACCGGTACCCATATATGGGCCCTTGAAGGCTCTGCTAGTCAGTGGTGCTGATAGTATTGACTGTCGCCCGGCAGACTTACTGGAGTCTGGTTGGGAAAGGGCAAAATTGGAGATCGGAGATCTAGCCCATTCCGAAGAAGACATTCTCAGCTATGCTCTCTTTCCAGAGGTAGGTCGCAAGTTTCTGGAGGAGCGGAAAAAAGCAGCCAGTATTACCTCTGTTCACTGGGAAGCAGCGGTGGCCGGCAGCAAATCGGTACCAGAGCAATCAGATTCAGTGGATATCCAAGCTGGGGCAGGATCAAGGAAGACAGATGAGAAATCCGCAGCAACTAATGCCAGTGGCGGTCTAGAAGACATCAAAGAAGTGTTGGCAGCCTTTAGTAATACATCGCTACAGGAGCTAAACTTGGAAACGGGTGAATACAGGCTCAAGGTGAGGAAATGAATAGCTAGGGTATCTGTGTATAAACATACCTACCTACTTAGCTTGGATAGTGGACAAGGCCCAATCAGCGGCTATTCTCTTGGGCTTTGAGGGATCCTCCAAAGCTTTGGTTAGGAGGGGAACGGCATCGGTATCGCCGATGTTACCAAGGTTTATTAGGGCATTCCGCTGCAAGATGTTCTTGCCTCGCCAGCCGGCGGCAGTCTGGCCAAAGGTAGTTTGAAAACTACGATTAGTAAGGCCCAGTACCATCTCCAAAGAAGGATTGCTGCCAATCAGAGGGTGGGGGAGAAACTCCCTGTGATTACCCCACGAAGCTGTGGCATTGTGGGGACAAACTACCTGGCAGGTATCACAACCAAAGAGGCGATTACCTAGAAGTTTACGGAACTTCTCAGGCATGATGCCCCGGGCCTGGGTAATGTGGGACAAGCAAAGGTGTGGATCTATTACATAGGGTGCAACAATGGCCCCAGTAGGACAAGCTTTTATGCAGCGACCACACTCCCGACAAGTTCTTGCTTGGAAGGGGTCTGGTGGCAGGGAGGCGGTAGTCAAGAGGCTGCCCAGAAATACCCAAGAGCCGAATTCGTCTGTGATGAGACATGAGTTCCATCCAAAAAAGCCCAGTCCTGCCCGATGGGCCATGGCCTTTTCCAAAAGAGGTCCACTATCCACCATAATTCGACAGTGGGTGCCTGGAATGGACCGTTCTATAAACTCTGCTAACTGAGAAAGACGGGGGAGCATGACATGATGATAGTCATGACCCCAGGCGTAGCGGGAAAGAAGGCCACGGTAGGGAGTGGCCAGGTTTTCCGTTATATTATCCTTTGGGCCTTTTGCATGAAGTTTGGGGTCTACACTATAGGACATGGCAACCATAATCACACTCCGGACTCCGGGTAGAAGCAAAGCCGGAGTGATTCGCTCCTCGGGATTTCCTGAAGCTAAGGAGCTGTAGATTCCAGCTTTGATGCGACGATTTATTTCTGCCTGTGCCGCTCTTAACGGCTCAGCTGTGGTAATCCCCACTAGATCAAACCCCAGATTTTTCCCGTATTGGATTAGTCTTTCCTTAATCTGTTCCACTGGACTTCTCCCTTCGGTCAGGCCACAAACGGGCCACAACCTCCTAGTGGGTTGATGTTTCTTTTTACGGTACCTGAAGCCTCATACCCGATTTTAGCCACAAAAAGGGCGAGATATCGGCGGCATCTATCGGCCACATCTCGCCCCTACATACATAGCTATGGTTTCCCTGTTAGACGGCTCGTACTTCCTTTACCGCAGGGATATTCTCCTTCAGAATCCTTTCAATGCCGTTCTTTAGTGTCAGGGTTGACATGGGACAGCCGGCACAAGCGCC
>JAAZLW010000219.1 GCA_012799135.1 Bacillota bacterium
CATTAGGTCAGGTAGAATTAAGGCAAATCACGACAAGCTACGACTATGAAAGGGAGGAGTAGGCATTACACCGCCGTCAGAGAGGAAGTCTCACCGGCTGAGAGGACTTCCCGGTCAGGAATTGCTGAAGGTCGCCCTGGAGTTGCCACTTGAAACTGTGTCCACAAGACACAACCAGTAGAGATGGCCGGGTCAGCCCGTTATAGCGTGAGGTGTCACCGGTGGGGCGGTTGTGCTATCGGTGGAAATAAGGTGGTAACGCGGAAGTCTGGAGCTTTCGTCCTTGTGGGCGAGAGCTTTTTTGATTGATGAGTCAACTTGCGTACAGAGGAGGCGTAAGCGATGTCTGAGGCAAAGGAAAGGACTGGATTACTATCGGCAGCAGAAAAGGAGATCTCTACAGTCTATGATCCCCATGCCGTGGAAGCTAAATGGTATCAGATCTGGGAGGAGCGGGGGTATTTTCACGGAGAGGTGGAACAAGACAAACCACCCTTTAGTATTGTAATTCCGCCCCCTAATATCACCGGCCAGTTGCATTTGGGGCACGCCATGGATACAACTATGCAGGATATCCTGATTCGCTGGAAACGGATGCAGGGCTTCAATGCTACCTGGATTCCCGGTATGGACCATGCTGGGATTGCTACCCAGGCGAAGGTCGAGGAGTACCTGCGCGAAAATGAGGGGAAGAGCCGCTATGATCTGGGCAGAGAGAAGTTCATTGAACGGGTATGGGAATGGAAGGAAGAATACGGAGGTCGCATCCTGAGGCAACTGCGGCGACTGGGAGCATCCTGTGACTGGGATCGGCAGCGATTTACCATGGATGAAGGCTGCTCTCAGGCAGTAAGAGAGGTATTTGTAGATCTGTACAATAAAGGCCTGATTTACCAGGGGGATTATATCATCAACTGGTGTCCCCGCTGCAGTACAGCCCTATCTGATATAGAGGTGGAGCATGAGGATACTCTTGGGCAGCTTTGGCATATTAAGTACCCTCTAGCTGGTGGCTCGGGAGAGTATGTCGTAGTGGCCACGACTAGGCCTGAGACCATGCTGGGAGATACAGCAGTGGCTGTCAATCCCAAGGATGCCCGTTATCAGCACTTGATCGGCAGGACTTGCATCTTGCCCTTGATGGAACGGGAGATACCCATCGTGGCCGACGAGTATGTCGATATGGAATTCGGCACCGGGATGGTTAAGATCACTCCGGCTCATGATCCCAATGACTTTGAAGTGGCTCAGCGCCATGGTCTGCCGGCGATTCTGGTACTCGATGGTGAAGCAAAGGTCACCGAGGCGGGTGGCAAGTACCGGGGCTTAGATCGGTATGAAGCCCGGGAGGCAGTGGTGAGGGATCTTAAGTCGCAGGGGCTGTTGGAGAAAATCGTAGACCATCAGCATGCCGTGGGTGAGTGTAGTCGGTGTGGTCATACTGTGGAACCGATCCTGAGCAAGCAGTGGTTTGTCAAGATGAAACCCTTGGCTGAGCCGGCCATTGCCGCGATTACAGACGGGGATAGTCACTTTGTACCAGAGCGGTTTAGCAAGAACTACCTTAACTGGATGGAAAATGTGCGGGACTGGTGTATTTCCCGTCAGCTGTGGTGGGGGCACCGGGTACCGGTTTGGTACTGTGGGTGTGGAGAGGTAATCGTAACCAAAGAGGATCCCAAGGCATGCCCTGTCTGTGGCAGTACAGATTTGCGCCAGGATCCGGATGTATTGGATACGTGGTTTAGCTCAGCTCTCTGGCCCTTCTCTACCTTAGGATGGCCGGAGAAGACAGTAGAGCTAGAACACTTCTATCCCACGTCAGTCTTAGTCACCGGTTTTGATATAATCTACTTCTGGGTGGCTAGAATGATGTGCATGGGTCTGGAATTCATGGGTGAAGTGCCCTTTCGTGATATCCTCATTCACGGTTTGGTGCGGGATCCTTTGGGACGCAAGATGAGTAAGTCCCTGGGGAATGGGGTGGATCCCATCGAGGTGATCGAGGAGTTTGGGGCCGATGCTCTGCGGCTTAGTCTCGTGATCGGCACCTCCCCTGGTAACGATACTCGCTACAGGGAAGAGAAGGTAGAGGCCTATCGCAATTTCGCTAACAAGATCTGGAATGTCTCACGGTTTGCCTTGATGAACCTCACAGACTTCCAACCAGATGGGACTAGCCTGGGTGATCTGGAGCTCAGTCTGCCGGATAGGTGGATTCTCAGTAGGTATCAAGGTATCATCGAGGAGACTACGCGCTGGCTGGATCGGTACGATTTGGGAGAGGCTGCCCGGGCGTTATATGATTTTATCTGGACAGAGCTTTGCGATTGGTATGTAGAAATGATCAAGCCTCATCTTTACGGACGGGCAGGGGAAGCTGCCAAGCAGGCATCGCAGTACGTCCTCTGGCATGTACTGGAAGGTACTCTTCGTTTACTGCATCCATTTATGCCCTTTATCACTGAAGAGGTCTGGCAGCATTTGCCCCATGAGGGTGAGACTATTATGCTGGCCAGCTGGCCTAAGCCCGAGGCTGCCTATGCCGATCCTGAGGTAGAGGCCAAGATGACGGCAGTGATGGACATGGTAAGGGCAATTCGCAATATCCGCAGTGAAAAGAAGGTGGCTCCGGGTAAAGAGATTCCGGTAATTATCCATGCCGGCGAGGAAGGGCTGGCGGTTCTGGCAGAAGCCCAAGGTTATCTTACTGTCCTAGCTCGGGTTGGTGATTTGGATGTACAGCCAATGGAGGCCATTAAACCTGAGAAAGCGATGACAGCTGTAGTCGGTGGGGTGGAAATATATCTACCTCTGGCTGGCCTGGTAGATATCGATGAGGAGATTGCTCGGCTGGAGAAAGAACTGAAAGAAACGGGGCAGGAGATTAGCAGAGCTCAGGGGAAATTGGCCAATTTAGGTTTTGTGACCAAAGCTCCCGCTGAGATCGTAGAAAAAGAAAAACAGAAGTTAGTATCTCTACAGGAGAAAGAGGCAATGCTGCAGGACCGATTAAAGGAACTCGTAGATTAGCTGTATCAGCTGACAGCACAGTGAGACCCGGTCCGGCAAAGGACCGGGTTTTACTGTAGCCCATAGGGAGGGGTGGAGGCGTTGGAAGTACAGACATATCTGGCCAGGCTTAGCTCGACACCAAGTCGACCTGGACTGGAACGTATTCATACTATGCTTGATCATCTAGGTCACCCGGAAGGTGATTTTCAGATTGTACATGTAGTAGGTACCAACGGTAAGGGCTCAACTGCTCAGTTCATTGCTTCAATCCTGGAGTCTGCCGGTAAGCAAGTGGGCTTGTTCACATCACCCCACCTCGTTAGGTTCAATGAGCGTATTCAAGTGAATGGAGTTCCCATTCAGGATGAGGCCTTAGAACAGATTTTCCAGGAACTCTATCCCTGCTTGAAAGAGCTAAGTATCGGTGCATATGGTCAGCCGGGGATGTTCGAGATCGCCACCGCCTTGGCCCTCAAGTATTTCTCTTTGGCGGGTGTGGATTATGCTGTTTTGGAGGCGGGAATGGGAGGCCGCTATGATGCTACCCATGTAGGCATGCGAGCAGTGACAGTATTCACCCATATTGATCTTGATCATACTGAAATTCTGGGAGAGACGGTGGAGCTGATTGCAGCCGAGAAGGCAGATGTGATTCCTCCCGGTGGTATAGTAGTCACGGCCCCCCAGGCGGTCGGCGTGAAACGGGTGATCGCCGCAGTGGCCGAGAGCCGCGGAGCTAAGGTCATAGATGTAGAGACCCAGTACCAGATAGATCGTGCATCGCCCGGGTCTTCCGGGACCAGTTTCTCTGTATCCAGTAAAGGCCATTGGCGGCACTTGCACATCAACTTGCTAGGTTTATTTCAGATTACGAATGCGGTCACCGCTCTGGCGACAGTGGATACACTAGTGGAAAGGGAGCTAAAGATCACTGACAGCCAGATAGCTCAGGGTCTGGCAGCTGCCCGCTGGCCCGGGCGGCTGGAGGTAGTCAGGAAAGAACCGGTTGTGGTACTGGATGGAGCCCATAACCTTGATGGCTTTCGCCAGTTGGCCGCTGCTTTGCCTGTGCATTTTGGCTGGCGGAGATTGCATTTCATCATCAGCATAGTGGGACAAAAACCGGCTCAGGCTATGTTGCAGACATTATTGCCACAAGGGGATACTGTGGTCTTTACAACTCCACAGAGCAGTCGCAGCCGCCCCCTGGAGCCATCCACCCTCCTGGGCTTAGTAGAGGGAATGGTGGAGGAGGCAGATACAGCTCCCTGTTTCGGTGCTGCCTATGATAAAGCATTAGGTCGAGCCCAAAAGGGAGATTTGATCTGTATCTGTGGTTCACTATATCTGATTGGCGAGGCCCGCAAACAGCTGTTGGCTCAAGAAGATATGGCAGGGATTATGTGCGCCGGTGCAGAAAACAATAAGGCGGAGTAAAATGGCCTAGAGCAAGCTCAAGGGGTGAGAGGTATGGCTCGCAATACTAAAAAGGCAAAGCAGCGTAGCAAAGTACTGGAAAGAGTCTACCTGATCCTAACTTTAGTCGCAGTGGCCGGAGTAGCAGTTTTTCTAGGTTACGTAGTAGGGCAATACGCTATTCAAGCCGCCACGGGGGCCTTAGACCGAGAGCTGACCCGGGCGGGTGAAGAAGTCAGGCAGCAAACAGCACAGAGTGCTCGGGAGATGGGCCGAGAGCCCAGCGTTCCAGTGGAGGTAGAATCTACTACGAGGATGGATACAGAAAGGCATAGCTCATCTGGAGCGTCTGAGCCTATACCATCCCTGCGGGAGTCGTCGAGTTCGCCCGTTGTACACGATTCAGCCCCGTCACCGGTCCCGTCTCAGCCTTCCAGCAAGCAGCTTTACCGCGTGCAGGTAGGAGCGTTTTCATCCGAAGCTAATGCCCGGAGTCTAGCCAATGAACTAGCTAACAAGGGTTATCAGGTGGTGGTTATTCCCGGTTCCCTTTATAGAGTGCAAGCAGGAGCTTTCTCCCAGCGGGATAACGCGGAAACACTCAAGCGGGAGTTGGAAGGCAAGGGCTACCCTGCAGTAATCATTCTTGGTGAATGAACGGGGGCAGGCAGTCCGGGGAGTAGTCACCAGTATCAGTCCAGGGGATGGGTTGGGAGATCCAGGTCAATAATAAAGTGAGCCAGGATAGACATATTCTAAAGCCATGATTTGATCAAGGAGGAACGTCCTATGCCTATACCCGAGACCAAGACTTTCCACGTTCGGGGTATGCACTGTCAACACTGCAAGCAAGCTATCGAGG
>JAAZLW010000350.1 GCA_012799135.1 Bacillota bacterium
GAAAATAGATTCCAGCATTTATAAAGATTATGTTTTGGTCATGCTCTTTGTCAAATACCTAAGTGACACCTATAAAGAACGCTTGCAAGAGATTACGGAAAAGTATAAGGGGGATGAAGTACGGATTAAAAGGACGTTGCGCCGGCAACGATTCATTATCCCAGATTTCGCAAGTATAAGTGAAAGTATTAGGGGCAAAAAGAAGGAAAGTGCCCCCCAGACGCAAATTAGAAGAGTAGAAAAACAATCCAACTAGCGAAAGGGGTGCACCTTCACGGTGAATACTTCCACACACGATTGCCTTACTCCTTGCTCAATTAAAGAAATTTTTGATCTACCCAACATAACGTCCGCTGCCGGCTTTAACCTCTTAACGGATCTGGCTGACAATCTTGGCATTAACCGCGCTCTTGAAAAGCTTTCAATCGGGAAAGAAGACTGGGCCAAGTATTCTGCCGGGCTGGAGGCCCAGCTGTTGATTCTTGCCTATTCATTAGGATTTCAACGAATCGAACACATGGAAATCCTAAAAGACGATCCTCTTTTACTGGAAAAGTTCCAATTAGCTTCCTTGCCGCACAAAAGTAACCTGTACCGCCTTCTTGAACGTTTTGACAGCCAGGACAAGATTGATGAATTAAGCAAAGTTAACTCAATACCTGTAAAATTCCTAGTGAACAAAGACAGACCGCTTGTTTTGGATATGGACTCTACGGTAAATACCGTGTACGGGGTGCAGGAAAATTCCACAGTAGGATACAACCCTCGCTACCCGGGGCGCAGAAGCTACCAGCCCCTCATCGCCTTCGATGGTGACAGCCAAGCCGTGCTTAACTGCAAACAGCGCAACGGTATGACCTGTAGCTCTACTGAGGTTATTGATTTTTACCTACAGTCAAAGCGGCGCTTGCCTAAAGGAGTTAAGCTAGGCTATGTCCGCGCAGATAAGGGCTTTTCCGGTCAAGAATTGCTTGAACAACTAGACAAGGATGGGATCTATTACGCCATCAAACTGAGAAAAACAAAAGAAATAGAAAGACGCCTGTCACGCGGTGTGCTTTGGAAAAGAATCTATGCTGACTACAGCACCGCCATTGAAGTTGGCAGCATAAATGTCCGTCTGTCAACTTGGAATAAGCATCGCAGGGTTGTCGTTATTCGCTCAACTGAATACGCCGATTCCGGCCAGTTGCGCCTTTTCGATCTGTGGGACTATCAGTTCATCGTTACAAATTTAGATTGGCCGCCGCTCGACATCTGGCAGTTTTACAACCGGCGCGCCACTTGTGAAAACACCATAAAAGAGCTCAAGTACGGTGTTAACATCAATTGCATTACCAAAAACGAATTCTACGGTAATTTTGCTGATCTTTGGCTTAAGATTATCGCCTACAACTTGTTGCTGGTGCTTAAGATGAATGGGCCAAAAGAAAGTCAAAACTGGAGTATCCCAAAGCTGCAGAGATTGCTGCTGAACATCCCGGCAATGTTAATCAAACATGCAAGGCAGTTAAAGCTGCGATTGCCGTCTTGGTGGCCTTACCGGCACATATGGCAAAATTTAAGGTTGC
>JAAZLW010000220.1 GCA_012799135.1 Bacillota bacterium
AAAAAAGCAAGAGCCCAATACAAACAGCGATGATGAGACCCAAATGCTAATGTACTTCAAGGTTGTTTACGTCTTTGACGTTTCCCAGACCGAAGGAAAGCCTCTACCAGAAGCCCCTATTACTGCGACAGGCAGTGACCAGGGGCTTTTGTGTGCTTTAGAACGTAATTGCATACAATCATTCCATTCAGTTGGAATATAAGGCTTTAACTGGCTCTCATCATGGGACAAGCTTTGGGGGGCGCATTGAAATTGACGCACGCTTGGAACCAGCAGGAAAGGTGGCTGTTATAGTCCATGAACTAGCCCATGAGTTTCTGCATAGGGGTAGTGACCGAAAGACAATGTCACATAGGCAGAGAGAGCTAGAAGCTGAGGCAACAGCCTTCGTGGTATGTTCACACTTTGGTATCGAGTCATCCTCAGCTAATTACCTGGCTCTTTGGGATGTACCCCCAGACGATATAATCGCCTCATTTCAGCGGATCCACAGGATCGCCATGCAAATGATCCATGAAATTGCCAGAGCTTAAACCACATGCCGAATGTAACATGTCCACCTGCAATGCTGTAATGAAGCAAAGAACGTGGGTGCCAAGGGTCTTAGAGTTGCCGCTCTAGGATCCTTTTTAATTATCGAAAGGAGATGAATGATTTGTCAAATCGAAAGCTTGCAAGACTGAGTGTCAAAGAACTACTGTGCAACATTCTCACCAAGGATTTGGGAGAAAAGGTTTTCTCTGTTTTTGATAGCTTAGTGGAGGTATCCCGAGCAAGCTATGAAGAGTTTACAGAGGCAGGTTTTCATCAATCGGAGATCCAGCAGATCAAGACGGTTTTAGAAGTTGGTACCCGTTATTGGTCGCAACCTCCTCCGATTAGCAAGATAACTTGTCCAATGGATTCATATAAGTTGCTGGAACCCTTAATGAAGAACTTGGAGCAGGAAGTCGTGCGAGTTATTCTCTTGGACGAACACGACAATGTGCTATCTACCCCAGTTATTACAATTGGCACCCTAGATAGCTCTCTAATCCACCCTAGAGAGGTATTCAAGCACGCCATACGGAACAATGCCACAGCCATTATTATGGCACATCAACACCCAAGTGGAGATCCTACTCCCTCTAGCCCCGATTTTCAAGCCACTGAGCGAATTGTAAAAGCGGGCAAGATTCTTGGCGTCGAGGTATTGGATCATATTATTCTTGGTTTTGCAGGTAAGTATTTCAGTTTCCGTGAGAATGGCCAATTATAAGGAGGTTACATCAATGAGCAAATCTAAACAACTAGTCTTGTCATTTGAATGGACAAGTCAATCTGAGTCTCGCACTCCCACAAAGACCATCCCATCTACCCTGAAAGACATAGTGAACACTTCTGAATTAAAGATTCTTGGTCTTTCCAGTAAGGATGTTGCAGTGCTAGACACCATCGTAGAACTAGGAGAACGTTACAGAAGTGAATTGGTACCCAGCTCACAATTACTCACCAATCCAACCGCAGTTCACCAATTTGCTGAGGATCGTATGCAAGACATCCAGAAACTAGGTTACCTATTAATCTTGGTTGATACGAAGCATAAATTATCCCACACATACTTCTATGAAACTGTCCCACTTGTTCGCTCAGTTTTCCGTAGAGCGGTAGCCAGAACGGCTGCCGCTTTTTTTATTGTCCGAAACGAACTTAGGGAACCAAGCTTCACGTCCCTAGACGAGAGCCTTATTCAGCAATTAAGCGACGATAGCCACACTGTTGGGATTGATCTTCTTGATTTCTTGGTTATCGGTGGGGGTAAATACACCAGTGCCCGTATACAAGGAATTCTTTAACTCGCTGGACGAGGTTAGAAAATGATAAGGAGGCAAATTAGAATGTCCACTTTAGACAAGCACATTGTATCTATTGATGGCAAATCTTATGTTCTGTACGCTGGCTTGTTACAGTTGGCAAAACAAGAAGGAATCACCCGCATGCATGTTCAGATTGAACAAATTCCAATGGCTCAAAATGGATTCATGGCGATTGTTCGTGCCACTGTTGTTACGAAGAAAGGAGCCTCTTACTCAGATATAGCTGATGCCAGTCCTGAATCTGTAGGAGATCCTCGCTTCATTCCCCACCTACTAAGGGTGGCTTCCACTAGAGCAAAAGCAAGAGCACTCAAGGATGCTTTAGCTGTAGACATAACCTCAATGGAAGAGTTACCTATCTCAGTATCCAACCCACCAACGAAGTTAACTGCAGTCGGAAGCATTACCCCTGCACAGTTGAGGCTACTGGAGAGTCAATGTGACCAGCTCCATCTGCCTCAAGCAACTAAAAATGAGTTGATTTCGTTGTCAAAAGGGGAAGCTAGCAAGCGGATAGATGAGTACAATCTTTTGATCAAGAAAGCTCGTGAGAACGCTCAACGCAGTTAAAAACATTGGGGCAGATGATAGTTATGTCTGCCCCTCTTTCGATCCCCTTCGGAGCACCTTACCGTCGGGTGCACCATTATCTGCCTTTACTGGCTGGTAGTAATACCCCAACTTCCCCTTAATGCCTGATATAATCTAATTTATCGCTTCCCAGTTACAGAACAGCACCTGTTCCAAATTCTAAGATAATCTTCTCTTTCTGTATAATACCTGGTAAAATCAGCA
>JAAZLW010000221.1 GCA_012799135.1 Bacillota bacterium
CAGACACATGAATATAATCTTCACTGGTTGCTGGATGATTTCAGACTTCAGGAAACAGAAGAGTATGGAGCAATTATTGATTTGGAAGGCAATATGCTTTGCCTCAGGACAGGATGTTCTCACCAGGCTTCAGCTACATGGGTGAGGGCGGATCGGCAGAGACGACGTGGTTGGCAATCACTCTACTATGGTGAGCTTATCCCTGCATGGTCCTATGAAATGAGTGTTTCTGGCTCAGAACCTGTGATATTTATGACAATGATAAGTCCTGTATCAAGGTCTCGTTCACCTCTTTCGCTAACCTATCAAGAGTTGAGTACCACTTTGGAGCAATGGGGGTTAGCCTGCTCAGATTATATAATCAAGCGTCCGGTTGCTTCTATGGATTCTGTAGCCGAAAGATAGCAGCACCTGCAAGACGTTGAGAAATGAAACTAGATGTTCTCAGTGACTTATCTGATACAGCGTAGAGGCGATACAATCCCGTGTCCCGAGCGTGATCAATGGAGGCACTTAAGATGAATTACTGGGTCAATCAATATGTTGTTGCTCCGGATGCTCCTGGGGGAACTCGGCACTTCGAGTTTGCCTTACGGTTGAATCAAAAAGGAATAACGGTTGAGCTGGTGGCTGCAGATTTGAACCTAAGCACACGTAGCTATACTAGACGTTTCAGTTCAAGAAAGCGTCAGAATATTACTGAAGAAGTAGAAGGGGTAAAGATTCACTGGCTATATACCACCCTGTACAGTCGGAATAACTGGCGGCGAGCTTATAGCATGTTTCGTTTTGCCTGGAGCGTTTTTTGGTTTCTCATGCGAGTTCCAATTGATGAGAGTTCGGTTTTTATCGGTTCATCACCACATTTGCTGGCGGCCTTAGCAACGCAACTAGCAGCGAGAATGCGTGGAACCAGACTCATATTTGAAGTAAGAGATCTCTGGCCTGAGACGTTGATTGGTATGACTGGTAAGAACGGGCTCGCTGCCAAGATACTGCGTCTTATTGCAGACTATCTGTATAACCGTAGCGAGAAGATCATTGTCTTGGCTAGTCAAAGCCAAGAAGTAATCGCTGCTAGAGGAGTACCGAAGCAGAAGATAATATTTGTCCCTAACAGCGTGGATCCAGATCTCTTCCAGGAGAAAAATGTTGAGGGGTTTGCTTTTCCTGGCACCCTAAAGGAAGATGATTTCATTGCTGTTTATGCCGGAGCTCATGGTTCTGCCAACAATCTAGACCTTATTCTGGATGCTGCAGCGTTTTTGCAGGAGCAAGGGTATCATAGGGTGAAGTTCTTACTGGTAGGGGATGGTCCATGTAAGGGGGAACTCGTAGAACGCATCAAAAGAGAAGACATAGATAATGTCGTGTTCCTAGATCCTGTGCGGAAAGTGCAGATTCCAGCCCTTTTCAAACGATGTGATGTTGGTCTTCTGGTTCTTCGTGACGTTCCGGTATTTCGCTATGGAATTAGCCCCAACAAACTATTCGACTATATGGCTTCAGGTTTACCGGTAGTTACAAATGTTCAAGGGGAAGTGGCTAGTGTCATAGCTGAAGCAAACTGCGGTCTAGTAGTCTCGCCCGAGGATACGGCGGGATTTGCTAAAAGGGTAGCGGAGCTTAGCTCAGATCCTGGCCGATGTAGACAGCTGGGCGAAGCTGGGAGGAAGTATGTCTTTGAGAATTACAATCGGGCTATACTAGTGGACCGACTAGTTGAGGTTTTCTAGGCATTCGAGGTTAACGGCTTAATGGATGATTACCAGGGATTTGAGACTAGTGCAGTTCTTGTAGTACATTCCATGGTAGGAGTAGGCGATAGATATGGAAAAAATCTGTGTAATAGGATTGGGTTATATCGGTTTACCTACAGCGATTGTGTTTGCTTTGAAAGGAAAGCTCCAGGTGGTTGGAGTTGATACGAACCCACAAGTCATTGAATTGCTGCATCAAGGGAAGATTCATATAAAGGAACCGGGGCTCCAAGACGCCTGTACTAAGGTGTTACAGGCAGGTAGTCTGAGTGTATCCCGTCGTCCCGTGCCTGCAGATGCGTTTGTAATTGCAGTCCCTACACCGCTGAACAATGAGACAAAGCAAGCAAATTTGTCCTATGTAGCAAAAGCGACGGAATCGTTATTGTCGGTTTTGAAGAAAGGCGATCTGGTTGTGCTTGAATCAACTGTTCCGCCTGGCACTGTGGCAGAGGTGATGCTGCCAATCTTGCAGAGAAGTGGGTTGGATCCGTACGAAGACCTGTGGGTCGTTCATTCGCCCGAACGGGTCATTCCGGGCAATATTCTCTATGAACTTGAGCACAATAGCCGAATCGTAGGCGGTATAGACAAAGAATCAGCTCTTAGGGGGAAGGAGCTTTACTCCTCCTTCGTAAAAGGTGACATATTGGTCACTGATGCCAAAACGGCAGAATTAACCAAGCTTATGGAGAATACTTTTCGTGACGTCAATATTGCCCTTGCAAATGAGTTGGCTCTTATCTGTTCTGAGCTAGGTGTTGATGCGTGGGAGGTTAGGCGCTTGGCGAATTACCATCCCCGGGTTAATTTCCTTAGTCCGGGGCCGGGTGTCGGTGGCCATTGTATAGCCATAGATCCATGGTTTGTGATCGAGGGTTCTCCAGCATTAGCTCGACTTATCCGTACCGCTCGCATGATAAACGGTGAAATGCCAGAACGAGTCTGTCACTATGTGGATACCCTGATGCCGAAGGTGGGAAAGGGAAATGTTGCCGTTCTCGGGGTAGCATACAAACCAGATGTTGATGATGTGAGAGAGAGTCCGGCTCTGCGTATTATTGAGATGCTAAGTAGTCGGGGATATAGTGTTAGAGCCTATGATCCATATGTTAAGGATCCATTTGAGGCACAAGTAGGAACTCTAGAGGAAGCACTAACCGATATGGATTTGGCTATTGTAGTCACTGATCATACAGAGTTTCAGAGTCTGACTGCTGAATACATAAAGAGCTTGGCATGCCATCCGGTTATATTAGATACCAGACATATGCTGGATGCAGAACAGTTTCGGCGTGCTGGTATAGCCGTATATACCCTTGGGAATGGGAGACAGTTGCAGGATAAGCAGATAGCGTATCCAGAGGTGGCAGCGGGACTAGAGCATATATAGAACCTAGAAAGCTGGAACGGATGGCCCAACATGATATATCGAAGGTGATGTAAAGTTGGCAAATTGCATATTCCTCTCACCTCCTCATATGAGCGGTGAAGAGCTAAAGTTCGTACACGAGGCTTTTGAATCGAATTGGATCGCACCATTAGGTCCGCAAGTAGAGGCCTTCGAGAAAGAAATTGCATCGTATATAGGAGCAAGAGGCGCCTTAGCTCTTAGTTCGGGCACTGCTGCTATCCATCTCGGACTGCGCTTGCTCGGGGTTGGGCAAGGAGACACCGTATTCTGCTCCAGCCTTACCTTCATTGGCAGCGTCAACCCTGTACTGTACTTAGGCGCTACACCAGTGTTTATCGATTCAGAAGCCCAGTCTTGGAACATGTCACCACAAGCGCTAGAAAGAGCACTTCAGGATGCTGCGAAGAACCAGTGCTTGCCTAAGGCTGTCATTGTAGTAAACCTCTATGGTCAGAGTGCTGATATGGATCCCATTCTTGGCTTATGTGAGGAACACGGAGTACCATTGCTTGAAGATGCAGCCGAATCTCTGGGTGCTTTCTATAAAGGCAAAGCGAGTGGGACCTTCGGGAAATATGGGATTTTCTCTTTCAATGGTAATAAGCTTATTACTACGTCCGGTGGCGGAATGCTGGTATCAGATGACATCGAAGGATTAAAAAAAGCCCGATTTTGGGCTACTCAAGCACGGGATCCAGCCAGGCATTACCAGCATACCGAGGTGGGCTATAACTACCGCCTCAGCAATATTCTGGCGGCCATCGGTCGTGGGCAGTTGTGTGTCATAGATGAAAGAGTTCAGCGTAAGCGTGAGATCTTTGAAACCTACCAAGAACAACTTGGCTCGATCCCTGGTGTCAGCTTTATGCCGGAAGCCAGTTTCGGCAGATCCAACAGGTGGCTCACGGTCATGACAATGGATCCGAAGGTTATCGATCAGAGCCCGTGGGGGCTAGTGGATTATCTAACCGAAAGAGGAATTGAAAGTAGGCCTGTCTGGAAGCCAATGCATCTGCAGCCACTGTTTGCAGAAGCTAGATACTATCCGCACGAGGAAAGGCGAAGTGTGTCTGATACCCTGTTCGAGACAGGGATCTGTTTGCCTTCAGGGACTGCAATGACCGACGAGGATATGGAGCGCGTGGTTGATGCGATCAGGAAATATATGATGAGCTAGACGAAGGAAGCTAGTTGGGGGCAGGGCTGTGGCGTCCTGTAGGTCTAGGTGGTGTTAGAGTGTGGCCAGCCGTGCATTAAAGAGAATGCTAGATATTCTGGTGTCGCTCGTTGGAATAGTAGTTTTGTCTCCAGTGTTCGTGGTAATTGGTTTACTGGTAGCCCTTGATCTTGGGCGGCCGGTTCTATTTGTGCAGGAAAGAATAGGTCTCCATGGGAAGCCATTCGTTCTTTACAAGTACCGGACGATGCGTAACGCTATGTCGCGCAGTGGCGAGTTAATGCCGGATGCCCAGCGCCTAACCAAGTTCGGTCGCATATTGCGCTCAACTAGTCTCGATGAGCTTCCTGAGCTTCTAAACGTATTAGTCGGGCAGATGAGCCTCGTCGGTCCGCGTCCATTGCTTCCAGAGTATCTAGACCGCTATACGCCTGAGCAAGCTAGGAGACATGAAGTGAAGCCCGGTATCACGGGCTGGGCTCAAGTCAACGGCCGAAACGCTCTTACCTGGGAAGAACGGTTTAAACTTGATGTATGGTATGCCGACAACTGGAGCATTCTGCTTGATGTCAAGATATTGTTTATGACCATTACCACGGTGATTAGGCGGGATGGGATTAGTAGCGAAGGGCATGCTACAATGCCGGAATTTCGGGGTTCAGCGCATGATGGTTAGTATCTGTCTTGGGGGGAAGTCTAGTGAATATCTTTATGACATGTGCCGGTAGAAGAGTCGGCCTGCTACAGGCATTTGCTAGTGCAGTACATCCAAGGAATGGCATAGTGGTTGCTGGTGATATGGATGGTTTGGCGCCAACACTTTTCTTGGCGGATGCCGCCGTTAGAATGCCGGCACTCGATGCTCCCAACTACGTTGCGCGGTTGGAGGACACTATCAGGGAATTCAATATCCGCCTGATAGTGCCAACTATAGACACAGAGCTGTTGCTATTGGCTAACAATCTAGAGTATCTATCCCAGCTAGGCTGTGTCACCTTAGTGTCAGCAGCATCGTTGATTACTGTTCTGCGGGACAAATACGCGATGGCACAGCTATTTGCGAA
>JAAZLW010000024.1 GCA_012799135.1 Bacillota bacterium
CCCAGGCCTGAGCGTTTTAGAATATTGATAGCGACATTGACATCTCGATAACAGGTTCGTGTTCATAAAATACCACAATAGGCCGGATATGTCAAACCCCTTTGGGATCAACCAGGGGTCGAAGCCCTATGGTACTACTGCCCCTCTTGATTGGTTACTCCTTTTTCCCGCCAGGCGCCTTTCCTATAGTAGCGCGTGGTGAGTATGGCCCCAATAGTCCAAGATATTAGTAGAGAAATAAAGGTTGATTCTGGCCGTCCTGTCGGATACAGCTGACTTCTGGTGAAATAGGCAATTCCGTAAGCCAGAGGTACCCGAATCACTACTGTGGTAATGAGCGAAATCCACATTGGTGTTATTGTATCACCAGCACCGCGCATGACCCCAGACAAGCACTGTGTAACGGCCATTGCTATATACCCTAAGGCTAGAATGCGCATCATGTGCATACTCAAATCAACTAATTCAGCGGTATCAGTAAACACCCTCATGAGATGATGGCCAAAGACTAACAGGATAATCGTGATTGTAGTCGATACTGCTACAGCTATTTTAGTTCCATCTTCAGTCCCTTGCTCCACTCGATCCATCTTTTTGGCACCGATGTTCTGACCTGCAAAAGTAGTCATAGCACTGCCAAACGAGAAGTTGGGCATCATAGCAAATCCATCTACTCGCATGACAATTACATTACAAGCGATCACCATTTCTCCAAAGCTATTGGTTAATGATTGGACAATAATCATTGCAAGGGAAAATATGGCTTGAGTCAAACCAGAAGGCAATCCCAGTTTAATCACGGAAATGGAGTGTTCTTTGTTTAATTTGAGCATGGAACAGTTCAGATCAAAACTATCTTTCATTCTTAGTAGTTTTAATAAACAGAGTGCTGCCGATATTCCTTGAGCAATAACGGTGGCTAGAGCCACACCGGGGACTCCCATTCCGAATCGGGCAACAAATAGAATGTCTAGTACTACATTAAGTGCTGTGGAAGTAAGTAAAAATACCAGTGCAGAAAAGGAGTCCCCAAGTCCACGCAATACACCAGATAAAATATTGTAAAAAGAAAAGCCTGCACTACCAAGGAAGAAAATGTTTAAGTAGGCTGCACACCAATCGATTATTGTGGGCGGTGTATTCAAAAAAACCAGAAGCGGTCGGCTCACCAACGGACCAATCATCATAATAGCTCCAGATGTAATTGCCGTTAGGGTAATACATGTGCCAATGGTCTTGGAAAGCTGTTCCCGATCTTTAGCCCCGAAGTATTGGGACACCATGATCCCCGCTCCCACAGCAACACCCACGAAGAGCACCAGTAGAAGATTTAAGACGGGTGAGGCACTTCCCACCGCGGCTAGTGCGTTATCACCGATATATCGACCAACAATGATGGAGTCTGCGGTGTTGTAGAACTGCTGAGCCACATTGCCAATGAGCATTGGAATTGTAAACTCCACAATTCTCTTCCAAGGTGTCCCTTGGGTCATGTCTTTAGGTGCAAACAGTGCTTGAGCTTTGGCCATATCTTGCCTCCTAGGAAATACGACAAAAAAGGATAGAAGCCCAAGAACAGACTTCTACCATATCCATATTGTACTATCTATCGTAGACTCTACTTGATCTTGTGTCAATATGCCACCATCGACTTCTTGCTCTCAATGGCAGAAGTGAATCATCGCCCCAAAAGGGCAAAAAATGCCCCCACCTTGAGGGTCTTGGTAGGGGTTCTGCTTGGTGCCGAAGGTGGGATTTGAACCCACACGACCTTGCGGCCACTGCGCCCTGAACGCAGCGCGTCTGCCAGTTCCGCCACTTCGGCATGTCTTCTTTTGATCTCGGTGTGGCCTCGGCCGTCATCCAAGACCACGCCTTTCTGACAGATCCTATACTACCATCCTGAAAAGGTTCTTGTCAAGAGATGCTGCATAAGTCGCGGTAAAGAGGCCAGAAATGTCTAAGATCCACTTCCAGTCTAATATCATTCGACGTGATGCCCATTACTTCTGAGCACCTGTTTGGCAACCTCTGCCCGCTCAGCCTTGACAAGGATATAGTCAGTGTCGAATGTAGAAAGCACGAATACAGGGATTTTGTTCGCCGCCAACGGCTCGAGCAATGATACTAATACCCCAACCATCGAGAAAGAAAGCGGGCCCTCTACCGCCAGTGCCACCCATCCGCCTTCGGTAATCACGTGTTCCGGAACTACAGTCTGGTCGCACACGACTGTAAGTTCGTCGGGAGTCCGCACAACTGCACATAGGCTGCCGGTCCCACTCCAGGTCGGAACGTCAGCCTTTGGGTCTAACCTGGCTACTGCCAGACTCCCAGGCACTTGATGAATCACGAACTTGTTATCACTCAACTGATCCACACTCCTTTAACCACCTTAGCCAGAATAGAAGTGAGCGCGGCAGACACTGCTGAAGAAAGTGCCCATAACAGCCAATCCGGCGTTGACACCATAGTATCACCCCTAACCGATCTATACATCCAACTCCTTCCACCCACCTTGGCGGAATCGCAAAACGAGTAGTATGCTCCTTACAAACAAGTCCACCACCATGCCTATCCAAGCTCCGATGAGTCCCAAGCCAGCGGATAAGGCAAAGACATACGCTAAAGTAACCCTGACTCCCCAAAAGCCAAACACGGTTATCAGCATAACCCAGCGTGTATCACCTACTCCCCTGAGGCCTCCTGCGATAGTCATCACCCAGGCAAGTGCCGGTTGGGAAATAGCGACCAAGCGGAGACATTGAGAAGCCAGCTCGATCACCTCTGGGTCCTTGCTAAATAGCCCTACAAAGAAACGGGGAAACAGAAAAAAGAGTATACCCATACTGGACATGATCAAGGTAGCCATCTTACCAGATTCATATCCACTTCGCTCTGCTCGGTCGGGATCACCGGCACCCAAACTCTGGCCCACCAACGTAGTCGCGGCCAGTGAAAACCCAGCTCCAGGCATGAAAGATATCGATTCTGCAGTAAGGGCCACTGCATGGGCCGCAATGCTGACGGTATCCATGCCCGCCACGATCATGCTATAGACTAACTGGGCACTGCGCATCAAGCCCTGTTCGATGGCTGCCGGGAAACCCACTCTCAAGATCCTTTGCATGATACCAAAATCTATCCTAAAACGCTCATGAGTATTTAAGGATAAGAGACCTCGACCGCCGTAGACCGCCTTAACAACCAAGACAGCACCGACCAATCTGGCCAGGTTAGTAGACCAAGCTGCTCCAGCCACGCCCATGGCAGGGAAAGGACCTTTGCCGAAGATCAGAAAGTAGTTGCCAACAATATTTACCACATTGGATATCCCGGTGACGATCATAGGAGTACGGGTATCACCGGCACCTCGTAGACAGGAGTTGATGGTCATCATCAGCAATGCACAGATCATAAATGGTATAGTAATCTGCATATACTCCGTCCCGGCATTGATCACTTGCAGATCCGGCGACTCCTGCAATATCATCATAAAAGACAGGCAGTCTTTAGCGAAGATAGTTCCGAGAACAATAAAAGGTAGACCAAGCCCGGTCACCATGATTAGTGCTTGACGTAGCGCCTGGTTGGCAGTCTTCGTATCACCTGCTCCGATGCTGCGGGCCACGACGGCAGTGGTGCCGATGAGAATCGCCGAAAAGACTGCCAGGGCAAACATAACCAGACGATTGGCTAGGTCTACTGCTGCCAGTGATGCCGACCCCAGCCGTCCCACCATAGCCGTATCCGCTATGCCCACACTCATTACCAATAGGTTTTCGATGACTGCCGGCCAAGCTAGCTCCATTATCTGACGGCGAAGCTGTCTTTTATCGTATGCCGGCAAGCGACGTTGAATGGCTGCCATAGTCCTCACTCACAATCTTGTGCGAAGTAGTTTCTGTGTTTGTCTGATGACTTTATGTTCTTGGCTGAGGACTCAATAGTCCCTCGCGGAGCCCCTGTCAAAATCCCTCATGAGAAATAGACTGCAGTGGCCACTAGTAGATTCATTACACCGTGGGCGACAATCGGAGTCACTAGGGTCTTTCTCCATTCATAGGCTAACCCCAGCAAAAGGCCCAGCAAAAAGACCGGCAGAAAATGAATGACATACATGTGCACTACCGCAAAAAGCAAGCTGCTCAAAAGTAGAGCTCCGACAGATCCCCATCGCTGATGAAAAACACTATAGGCATAACCTCGGAAGAACGTCTCCTCAGCTATCGGGGCTATGAATACAACTAAGATCCCCATATATAAGCGTAGCCACCTAGGCTGACCATGAAAGATCAGGTTACTAGCCAGCATATTCTCTCGAAAGAGCATCTCCAGCACAGTGCTCTCATCAAGGAAAAGGCTGAAGATTAGTCGACTTAGATGCTCACTCAGCGGACTAATGACAATACAGACTACCCCTATACCAATTCCCCAAAGTATGTCCTGCCAGGGATTACGCCAGAGAAGCCCTACGGTTGCAAGGTCCTGCCCGACACTCCACATAACTCCCCATGTTAAAAGGAAAAGTGCCGCCTCTTGGGCAGACACCGCCATAGCCATCTTGAGCTGTCCTAATTGGCCGGTAGGAGAAGCCATTGTGCCTATACCAGACAAGCAATCAAAACCCATAGTTACAAGTGTTGGCACTATGCCCATGCTCAGGACTAATATGACGAAGACATCCCACACTGAACTGTAAGGTGGTTTTGCTGCGGATTTCAACTCCGTTCGGCCCCCTATCTTACAATAATTCAGCACGATAGGTTTACTTTCCTGCCATCTCCTGGGTATATGGAATAGAGTTTCAGGGTCCGAGTATACTCGGACCCTGAAATCCATCTGTTTATCTCATAAGACTCATAGGTAATAGTTCGGGGCTTCTTTCGTTATCTGAATATCATGGGGATGACTTTCCCTAAGGCCTGCAGGGGTGATCCGCATAAAACGGGTATTTCCTTTCAATTCTTTGAGGTTCTTGGTACCACAATAGCCCATACCTGCCCTGAGACCACCGACTAACTGGAAAATGGTCTCAGATATCGGTCCCTTAAAGGGTACACGTCCCTCAATACCTTCCGGCACCAGCTTGGTCTGGTTGTCCTGAAAATACCGGTCGGTACTGCCTTGCTTCATTGCTCCGATTGATCCCATACCTCGATATACCTTATAGCGCCTTCCCTGATAGGTCTCGGTATCGCCGGGGCTTTCCTCTGTACCAGCCAGTAGACTTCCCAACATGACTACATCAGCGCCGGCAGCCAGGGCTTTTACGATATCACCGGAATACTTGACACCACCATCAGCGATGATCGGGATCCCACTTTTAGCTGCTGCCCGAGAGCAATCCCAGATAGCAGTAATCTGAGGCACTCCGATACCAGCCACGACTCGGGTAGTGCAGATGCTACCAGGACCGATCCCAACCTTAATGGCATCAGCACCGGCTCCAATTAATGCCAGGGTTGCCTCAGCTGTGGCTACATTGCCGGCAATTATGTCTACCTGGTCTCCATGTCTGTCCTTCAGCCAAGCGACGGTATCGATGACCCGGCGCGAATGGCCGTGGGCCGTGTCCACTACCAGTACATCGACTCCAGTTTCGACTAAAGCAGCGGCCCGATCTGGCAGATCTGCTCCCACTCCCACAGCGGCAGCCACTCTCAAACGCCCCTTATCGTCCTTGGCAGCATTAGGATATTGTCTGGCTTTCTCTATATCCTTACTGGTAATAAGCCCCTTGAGTAGGTACTTGTCATCCACTAAAGGCAGCTTTTCTATCCTATGCTTGTGCAATATTGCTTTGGCTTCCTCCAAGGTGGTCCCCACCGGGGCAGTAACCAAGTTTTCCTTAGTCATAACTGCTTCAATGGGTTGATCGTAATTCTCCTCAAATACAAGATCCCGATTGGTCAAGATACCAACCAGGCGCCCATTTTCGGTGATGGGCACTCCTGAAATATGATACCGTGCCATGATCTCCAGTGCATCCCTGACTGAATGCTGTGGTGATAAATAGATTGGGTCCACGATAATGCCGCTTTCCGACCTCTTTACTTTATCGACTTCTCCCGCCTGGCCCTCTATAGGAAGGTTTTTATGAATGACACCAATACCACCTTCCCGGGCGATAGCGATGGCTAACCGAGCCTCAGTAACCGTATCCATGCCTGCACTTATCAGGGGAATGTTCAAATCGATCCTCGCCGTAAGTTTTGTATCGGTTGATACTTCTCTGGGTAAGACATCAGATTCACCGGGGATTAACAACACGTCATCAAAGGTAAGACCTTCTCGCCCAAACTTCTCTTCGAACTCCACCGTCAATCCCTCCCATCCTGCACCAAAACTTGCCGCTATAATACCAGAAAAGACAGGGCCAGTCAATCTTGCACGGAAATGAGCAGCTCGTGTAGCATCTTGCCGTTGATGGCAGCCTTAGCCTGGTAATGATTATTCATGGCCACATAGACATCTCCCGCCTCTTTTTCCAATCCTCGCAGTTGGGGCACCCATTCAACCAACTCGTCCGGACCATAGAGATAATTATAGCGTTCGTAGGCTTCCTTGTGATGCCACCATTTCTCATAGTTGCGCCCGTGAAACCTGACATAGGCGGGAGACACCGTAGCCTTAACCACAGGTGGCATAAGGCTGGTAAATCTAGGCTCATCTACACATACATAGCCCAGATCAAGCGTTTCCAGATACGAAAAAACCGCCGGCTCTGCCCAGCTTTTATGGCGAAACTCTACATTGGTAGGATACGCTTCCAGGTACGTGCTTATGTTGGCGAGATAACGCCGGTTCTCCAGCGTATTGTGGAAGCTAGTCGGGAATTGGATCAAAATACAAGCCAGCTTTCCAGCCTCTACCAGAGGTGACACAGCATCCGCCAATGTCCTGCACGCGGCCTCAGCGTCTTTCCGATCATGGGTGATGCCTCGATAGGCCTTAATTGCGAATCGGAAACCCTGTGGCGTCTTTTCAGCCATCCTAGCCAACATGAAGGGATTCGGCATCCTGTAGAAGCTAGAATTCACTTCGGTGAAACTGAACTGCTCTGCATAGTATTCCAGCCATTCCCGCTTATCCAAATTGGGGGGGTAAAAGGGCCCCACCCAATCATTGTAAGCGTAGCCAGCGGTACCGATTATGATCAACTCTACCACCCTTCTCTGCCCCAGCTTGTCCAGAAGTTACCACCAGGAAATCAATGGCTGCCTGTCATATAGCTACCAATAGTCATTCTTAAGTATTGGAAAGGGGTCACAAAATGTTGCTACCCAAACACAGCCTACCGTTTCTCGCTGTCACTGTTACTTTGGTTATCTTGGCCAGTGGATGTACTTCTCTTACGCCTATGCCACCAGACGTGGAAATACCGCCTACTTCCCCCGAGGACCCTGAATCACCGCCATCGGATACACCTACTCCTCCAATTCTATCGACTTTACGGGGGGTCATTGAGTTTGAAGGTATCGGTGACTTTACTCCATCGGCCACTGTACATATTGGTTCCCACCAAGTCGTCAGCGATGATGGCCAGTTTACCATATCCGGACTGGAAGCCGGTAAATACGAGATCCATATTATGGCTGATCACTTTCACACATACAAGGGGAGTATCACCATTGCCTCCGAGTCAGTGCTGCTAGAAGTCACTATGAAGATGCTGTACACTCCAGAGGAAATGGATCTGTTCGCCCGCCTAGTATATGCAGAATCGGCGGGAGAACCGGCATTCGGACAAATAGCGGTTGCCGCCAGTGTGCTTAATCGGCTAGCAGACTCTCGCTATCCCGATACCCTAAGGGATGTAATTATGCAAACAGTAGAAGTTGATGGCAGGGTGTATTATCAATACTCGCCAATACTGGATGGGCGTATCTGGGAGCTTGATCCGAAAACCCAGCCTGAGGCATACGCTACCTCCATGGAAGCCATCTTTGCCGCCATCGCCGGAGAAGATCCTTCACAAGGTGCCACTGGGTTTTACAACCCCAGCAAGGTTTCACCCACGTCGTGGGTAACACAGCAGCCCCGTACTGTCAGAATCGGCAACCACCAATTCTTCCTGTAGAGTCTTTGAGGAGATCAATTCAGGGGCATGTTAATGCCCCTGTAGGAGTCAATTGGTTCTTGCCGGGACCTGCACGTCTCTGCTGTTTATTACGATCTGGCGTCCCTGCATAAGCACATCCACTTCCATGCCTATGGCTTTGTTGAGCGGCTCATCTAGGGACAAGTGCATCCGGAGCCACGGTTTGGCCAGAGAGCCTTTCCAGGAGGCAGTACCGGTCAGATTGACCCTTCCCTCCAGTGTCCCTGCCAGGTCCTTAAGCAATAGGAATCTATCTGCCAAGACATTCTGTACCTTGATATCCAACAAAAGTACTCCATCTGTCTGTGTGACTCCACAAAACTCTAGAGTCCCACCGCCGAGCCCAATACTTCCGCGGGGAATAGATGTTCTGCCCGGTTCTATCACGAACTCAGCACTACCGGCTTCGAAAACCTGATCTTGAAAGCGGCCATCGCTCATATGGATTTTGCCCTGGGTGGTTATTGCCCCTCTGGTACCCTTAAATTCCAGGGCTCCATCGAGACGCCCCACCAAGTCTCCGGGGATGCGCAGGGCTGCCAGCAAATCCTCTGCCCGCCCACCACTGCTTTGCAGACTGATATCTATCTCAGGGACAGGCCCAAATCCTATGCTCCCGGCCAGCGCGTAGATAGCGTGGCCCTTACGAATATTCCATCCTGTCAACTGCAAGTCATTTAGATCCAGGGCCAAGTGACCTCTTAGCTCATCATAGGGCTGACCCCAAAGCATACCTTTGGCAACAAAGACCTCACCTCGGAAATTCGGCCGTAAAACCGTTCCGGAAAGAACACCTGCCATGTTGGCCTTTCCGATGATCCCATAATCCTTCAGAAAATGCAGATTCTCGGCCAGATCGAAGGCCTGGGTAACCACATCTAGTTTCATATTGCCCTTATTATCGATTACACCGCGAGCCTGGAAGCGGGCATCCCTTTGCGCAATCTCCAGCTTGGTGATCTCCAACTCTTGTGCCTCATATCGAAAAAAAGACTCCAGACTATCAATGGAATAACCGGCATTATCATGTGCCGGGAACTCCAGACTGCCCTTTCCCATAGAGACCATGCCATTCAAAACCGGTTCTGCAACCGAACCATTGGCGCGAACCTCCATGGTCGCCTTTCCGCGAACAACCGTCTGTTGAGTCTGAGGAAAACATGCCGTTATTTTTCCTAAGTCCAGGTCGGAACCTTTCAAGGTTAGATCCAGGGTATTGGCAGCTAGTGTCCCACTAGCCAAGAACTCAGATTCAAACACCTTAATGGAAGCCCGCTCTAACAACAGTGAAGGACCGGATACCTTTAAGGCACCATCTAAACCTACAAATATATCCCCTATGCCAAGATTAGTCCCTGTGAAGATCACTTGACCCTTTTCCATCCGAAGCAGTAAATCTAGCGAAGTCCCGTCTACGTCAGTCTGTCTCTTAAACAGTCTACTTATATTCC
>JAAZLW010000362.1 GCA_012799135.1 Bacillota bacterium
ACATTAAAAAGAAAAATTTATGAAGCTTTATTGACTTTAAAGCTTGAATTATTATATAGCAAACAAGAGATACTTGAAATGTATTTGAATAATATTTACTTTGGTCATGGTACATATGGTATAGAAGTGGCCTCAAAAAAATATTTTAGTAAATCTGTAGAAGATTTAAATTTAGCCGAAAGTGCCCTTCTTGCGGGATTGCCTAGGAGCCCGGAATATTATTCTCCCTTCAAAAATTTTGAAGCCTCTAAAACAAGGCAAGAATTAGTCCTAAAAACAATGGTTAATATGGGTTATATAACTTCCGAAGAATCAGAAGAGGCTAAAAAAACACCTATTCTATTAGCTGATCCAATCAGTAAACAAAATGCACCATATTTCGTTCAATATGTTTTAAACCAGATAAATAAAATTAATCCTGATATTGTTGCAGATATTTATAAAGGTGGATATGAAATTTTTACAACTTTAGATATAGAGCTTCAGAACATTGCCGAAAACGCTTTCCAAGCAGGTATCCAAGTCGAACAGACCACCATAGACGGTGTTAATCAGCCACAGGGTGCCTTAGTAGCTATTGACCCTGATAATGGGCATATACTTGCCATGATAGGTGGCAGAGATTATAGAAACACGCAATTCAATCGGGCTTTGGCTAAACGTCAGCCCGGTTCTGTTTTTAAGCCATTTTTATATCTCACTCTTCTCGAAAAAGGATATAAAACAACAGATAAAATGATTTGTGAGCCTGTAGGATTCCCAATGGGAGATGGTAAAACATATGCACCTACTGATCATGACGGAAGCTACCATTTCCGTCCTATTGATATTAGGGAGGCACTAGTTATATCAGATAATGTAGTTTCAGTGCGATGGTTAAATCATATAGGGGTAAATTCTTTAATAAGTACCGCTTCAAAAATGGGTATAAAAAGTGAGCTATCTAAAAACTTATCTATTGCCTTAGGTTCATCAGAAGTAACACCATTAGAAATCTGCACAGCATATGCCCCTTTCGCAAATGGCGGATATAAAATTGAACCCTCGGCTTTAAAAAAAATAAGAAGTAAAAAGGGCAATATCATATTTGGCGACAATTCCGGGAAAATTAAGGTCGTAGACGAAAAAAAAGCTTATATTATTACACACATACTAAAAGATATTTTTAAAATAGGTGGCACTGGCAGTCATTTAAATATTCAGGGACCAGCTGCAGGTAAGACGGGAACAAGTCAAGAAAACCGTGATGCGTGGTTCGTAGGATATACACCTAATCTGGTTGTGAGTGTCTATGTAGGCAATGATAATCCCAAAAACTCGCTTTGGAATACGGGTGGGTGGATAGCGGGACCCATCTGTGCTAATTTAATAAGCAAAAGCTTTGATAAGTTTGGAAATATGGAATTCCCAATTCCAGAAGGGTTGAACTTTAGAGATATTTGCCCAGAGTCGGGATTACTTGCAAATAGTACATGTGCATCTAGAAAAGAAGTTTTCATTGATGGCACAGAGCCAAAGGAGTTTTGCAATATTCATCACATAGAAGACAATACAGAAAAGGAATGAGCAGGTTCACTTATCCTGCTCATCAAGGTTGTTATTCTCATTTCCCATGTTGTCCTTAAATGTATATCCTTTTATCTTTTGTCCACAATATGGGCATACCCACTCTGCAAGCATAGCTGCTGAGTAGGATTTCTTCTTGCAATAAGGACAGATTGCATAAGGCAACTTTGCATACCTCCCAGCCTTAACTTCTTTATACTCTCCGCTCCGCTAGTATTACTTTTTTGTCTCTATGGTGTATATTATTATATATCTATATAGGAAATCCTTTAAAAATTGTAAATATGTTTAAATTACGAGGTGAATAAATTTTATGAAAACCCCTCTCAAAGTATTTATATACAGTTCAATATCAGGAATAGCGATTATTTTAGGTAGTTATTTAGGCACTAAAAAAATCCCAGACAAAATACTTTCTTTTACCTTAGCATTTGGTTCCGGTGTTCTGTTAGCTGTATTATCATTCACATTGATGCATGAGGCTTACAGTTTTTCAGGACCTTTGTTGACTTCCTTTGCTTTTGTAACAGGTGGGTTATTCTTTTACAAGCTCGTAATATATTTGGAAAAACATTTAGCTGAAGGGGTCAGTTTTATAGTTGGTACTGCCCTTGATGATATACCAGAAACTTTAAGTATGGGAATAGGGTTTGCCTCAGGTGACAACTTAGGGATTATTCTTGCCTTATCCGTTTTTCTACACAATCTTCCTGAAGGGATATCATCTACTAATGAACTAGTTAATGAAGGTGGGATATCTAAAAGAAAAGCGATGGGATTATCCATATTACTAGGAGTACTTTCACCTTTTACCGCGTTAATTGGATATTACTTTCTACGAAACATCTCTGAATTGTGGTTAGGTATAATCATGTCATTTTCTGGAGGTGCCATACTTTTTATGACTGGTGCAGATATGATTCCAAAAGCATCAGAATTAGGCAGTAGAACAGAAAATTTAGGTATACTCTTTGGTTTTTTAGCTGCATTTCTACTCACTAAATTGTTCAACTTGAATTAAAAATTATCATTTGAAATATTCATTATTTCAATATCACTGAGAGCATTTTTCACAAGTTCATCATGGTCTAGTTTTATTTCCGCTGTTTCGACTTCATCTATATTTGGTCTGGTTTTTGGGTGCTTAGGTACAAAAACAGTACAGCAGTCTTCATAAGGTCTTGTTGATATATTGTATGTCCCAATATTATGAGCAATATCCATTATTTCTTCTTTATCCAAGGCTATTAATGGTCTGATAATAGGGAGCTTTGTAACAACATCAGAAACAGAAATACCCTCCAAAGTCTGGCTAGCAACTTGACCTATACTTTCTCCAGTAATTAGACTTAATGCACCTTCCTGAATTGCAATTTGTTCAGCGATTTTCATCATCAATCTTCTCATGGAAATTGTCAAATATTTTGAAGGAATATCTTTATTTAAAACCTTCAGTATATCTGTAAAATTAACAATAAAAAGCTTTACAGAACCACTATATTCTGAAAGCACTTTACACAAATCTATAACTTTCTGTTTAGCTCTGTCACTGGTAAATGGGAAGCTATGATAATATATTGCACTAACTTCTACTCCCCGCCTCATAGTCATCCAACCTGCCACAGGACTATCTATCCCTCCCGATAACAGTAGTAATGCTTTACCACTTGTACCTACAGGTAGGCCTCTTAACCCAGGAGTTTTATTTATATATATGTAGATTTTTTCTCTGATTTCTATGTTTATCAAAATTTCTGGGTTTTTAACATCCACTTCTAAACCATCAGTATTTGATAATATATATGCCCCAACCTCCCTGCTTACTTCAGGTGATATATAAGGAAATGATTTATTAGGACGTCTAGTTTCCACTTTAAAAGTCTTATCTGTATAATCTCCGTATTCTTTAATCAGCTTCAATGAAGCCGATTTAGCTTGGACAAGATCTAGTCCAGTAACAAAGGCAGGAGAAATATATGCTATGCCAAAAACCTTTGACAGTCTCTCTATGGCTTCATTTGTATTTGTTCCTACACTCACATAAATCCTTCCATGGGTCCTTTCAACAGACACATCTGGAAATTTCCTTAATGTTTTTTTAATATTTCTAATTAAAGTGTTTTCAAAAAAAGATCTATTCCCACCCTTTAATCCAATCTCACTATAACTGATCAAAAAAACTTTATCCATTTAGATTACCTCCGAATAATCGATCTAAGCTCCTTCACAACTTCTATTAGTTTATCAACACAGAATCTCACTTCATCCATTGTGTTTAAAATAGAGAAGCTAAATCTAACAGAACTTTCGATTCTTTCTGGACTACAACCCATCACATCTAGAACATGACTTTTAGAGGTTTTTTTTGAAGAACATGCAGCACCTGTGGAAATATATATACCATACTCCTCCAGTGCATGTACCAAAGTTTCACCCTTTATACCCAAAA
>JAAZLW010000222.1 GCA_012799135.1 Bacillota bacterium
AGGCCCTTCACTTCCCCAAAGAATCCTTTCTACCCCGATTATTTGAGTTAGCTCTCTTACTACTTGCTCCGCTGATCCAGGCCTATGAAATACTCGTTCAAGACAATCTATCCATGTGATATCAACATGAATATTGGGATTCGAATGAGCTACTGCCAGAAACTCATCATACCAAGGAAATCCTCCGTGACACATAATGATCTGCAGCCTCGGAAAACGCGTAGCGACTTCGTCAACATATATTGGCCGGTTATACTTTAGGAGCTGCCAACGCGCGGCCTTTGCTCCGGTATGAATCATGACTGGGACCTTCAGATCAGTACAGGTCTGATATACTAGGTCGAGACGTGGGTCATTCGGGTAGAAACCCGCATGTGGGTATAGCTTGATACCCGCTAGTCCCAGTTCCTCTATGGCCCGTCTTACCTTTCTCTCCGGCCTGTGACGATCCGGATGGATGGAGCCAAATCCGATTAATCGATCAGGAAACTCCGAACAGAATTGGGCAACTTGATCGTCATCGAAATTGGTAGGGACCTTTATCTCTGTGGGATCACACCACACAGGCTTGCTCCCGGCATCCACTTGATCCCCGCCCAGGATGACAGACTTATCGATACCCCCAGCATCCATGAAACTCCCGAACTCACCTGGTGACAGCCGGTCTTCTGAATCGATGTGCTCCACATGAGCATGTATGTCTACGATAATTCGGCCATTCCTCAAGGTAGTTCACCTCTTCTCCCAACGACGTCCCCATAGACTCTACTCGTAATCTAGGTTTAGAAGCCAAGCTGGGTTCTTCTTAGTCATTGTCACGATATCAGCCTTACTGACTCCACATGCTAGCAGAATCCTGAAGTATAATCTCATGCCCTCAACAGGATGCACATTGACTGCAGTACCGAGATCGGTTGCGATTACAGTGCGTTCTGGCCCTACTTTTTCAATGATCTCGAACATCTCCATGGGATCACAATTAGGATTATTAAAGTGTGGCACCGCTCCATACATGAAGAGCCCAATGTAGGCTCCCTTTTTGCCCATCTCGGCTTGCTGCTCCACACTTGCTCTAGTTACATTCCAGTTCGGGTGAGTGATGATGATCCGCTTTACTCCAATCTCTTTGGCTGCGTCAATCACTGCGAATCTCTCTCGCGTCCCAGCGTGACAAGGATCAAGTATCATATCATGCTCAGCGATGATCTCCAGAATCGTACGCAGTTCAGGCACGATTTCACCCTCTGGAGTCAATAACTCAATGCCTCCCGGTTCCTCGATGACTCTATTGTGGTGGGCTGAGTCATGACTGGGAAGCCACACTACCTTCCCCCCGACCTTAGCGCATAACTCAACTGCCTTCGGATTAAGTCCGCCTACATAGTAATTTAAGGTCACCCCTCCATATACAAGGGTGCGCTCTTTGCCGCTTTCCAGTGCATACTCGTCTATTGCCTTCTGAACAAAAGGAGCAGTAGCGGCTGTAGGTATTGTATGGCCCTTGAATACCAGGGCTCTCATGCCTGCGTCACACGCTCTTCTTGCCACATTCAATTGGTCCCACCCGGTATCAATCAGAGGATCAGGAGCAGCATGTACATGCATATCTATGGCACCATGCATAAGCTCGTCGATCATTTCCTCAGTAATGGTCCAGATGGCCCCCATGCTCTCTATAGTGGAATACGCTCGCTTCGCATCTTGGCGAAATCTGGGTTCCAGCGAATACTCAATGATGCCTTCAGGCATTCTGACTCCCCCCATCGTCAATCTCCATCCAAAATCGTATGACCGCCTTAGCTGCTTCCTCTGCCGAAGGGCAGGGAAGAATCTCAGCTGCAATCGGACCCTTGTAGTTGATCTCCTTAAGAGTTGCTAGAATCTCACCAAAGTTGATATGGCCATATCCAGGTGCCCAGCGATGGTTGTCTGCAATATGCATATACATGATGTGGTTGCCAGCCTTGCGAATGCTATCAACCATACTCGGCTCCTCAATATTCATGTGGAACGTATCCAGCAACAGTCCTACGTTATCTCTGTCGATCTCGGTTAAAGCCGCGAGCGCGTCATCTACGGTGTTGATCAGATTAGTCTCATATCGATTGATTGGTTCTAGCGCAAGCCTGACTCCTCGGTCACTGGCATAAATGGCTAGATCCTGAACATGGGTGTAGAATACTTTTGTCTGGAATCTCTTGTCTGATAATTCTTCCGATAGACCTCCGCGTATGCCTCCGAGTATGACTACTGCACCAAGCTGGGCGGCAAGATCGATATGGCCTTTCAAACGGTCAACACATTTGTGCCGTTTATCGGGGTCGAGATTAACTAGACTATAGCCATCGTTATAATAAGACTGTCCAGTAGCAATCCCTGAGACTGACATATCACTATCCACAAGAAGCTGGCTAAGCCACTTTCTGTCTACTTGGTTAGAGTCTCTGATGCTGAGTTCAATGCTCTGAAAACCAAGCTTACTCATGAGCTGAATCCCCTCACCTACGTTCCCCCCAAATAGCACAGGTCCAAACTTCGTCTTTTCAAGAGATAATGCTATGCTTCTCGTATAGTTCATGTGGGGCTCACCAGCCTTAGGCTTCAGTAAATCTGTACTACGGAACAAGGACAACTTTCAAGCTTTCCGGGTCAAGCGATTTTTCCATAGCCTCGGGAGCATCATCGATCTTGTAAGTATGTGTTATTAGCTTTTCAAAGGGAAATACATCATTGTAGCGAAGCATCATTTCCATGGCCCGATAGTAACCGGTATGCGGATGATTTGAGTTGCCAATCACTAGGGCATTCTTAGCAGCAATATGTCTGTGGATGTTAATCGCAGCCTCTCCCGTATCCACGAAATTACCTGTTTCGATGTAGGTGCCCCCACGTCTCATCATTTCCAGACCCTCCGGCACCGCCTCAGCAACTCCGGCACATTCGACCACTACGTCTGCGCCGCGCCCCTCGGTCAATTCCCGAACTCGAGCCACTCGCTCATCCTTGGTAGTCTCAGACATGTTTAGTACATAATCAGCACCGAAGTCAGATGCCAGATCGAGCTTGAACTGGGAAGAGTCTATTGCTATGATGTCGCCGGCTCCAAGAATCCGGGCCTTGGCAATGTGTAATAGTCCTATGGGCCCGATACCTTGCACCACTACCGTATCACCGAAACCAAATCCCCTGGCCTCAAGCCGCGAAAACTCTTTTGCCCTATCCAGGGTAGCTGTCACAACGAATAGCTCAATCAAAGCTCCCAAGGTGGTCGGATAGTCATCTGGCACCTTATAGACCCATGCCTTAGGGGGAACGTACATGTACTCAGCCCAGCCACCAACAACATACGGGTGGCGGTCACTCGGATAGGATAAGCCTATGGTTGTGTTCTTGGCACAGAACGGATAGGCAAAGATGTGTCGACAGTAATAACAGTTGCCACATATGACATTGGGGCACATAGTAACTCGATCGCCAACCTTCAACTTCGTGCCATGGTACTCTATCGAGGAACTATCCCTCGGGTCTATCTCAACGATCTCCCCAATGTTCTCATGGCCATGTACAGTGGGAAATACGATGTGCTGCTCAGCTTCTGTACCACCGTACAAGAGAGTCTCCCCGTTATACGCATGCTTGTCTGTTCCACAGATTCCAGCCATCTCCATCTTGAGAATGAGTGCTCCCCGATCAAGTTTCGGGTATGGCAGCATCTGGACTTCGACTTTTCCCGGTGCCGTCATGACTGCAGCTTTTACTTTGTTAACCATATCCAGCAACTCCTTTCCAAGTTTCCTTATAGGATTGTAAAGCCTCCAGCATTAGCACGGGTAAGCTATAGTATAGATGTGTTTCCCCCCTTTGTCCGGTCCCTTAATCACGGCATCTAGCTCCTCTTGCGATCGCTGTGTTACCTTATCTATGGGAGGCAGCTTGCCCGCCGGAAACTGCTCCATTATGTCATCGTGAAGTTTCACCATATAGTCCAGCACAGCCTGAACTCCCTCTTTGGCTTTACCGGCATCAGCAAGGGTACTCTTACCAATCACTCCTTCAGGAGTGCAAATGCATTCCATACCTACAAGTCCGTAGTGGTTATACCATTTGATGGGATATCCATGGACCTCTCCGGATTTGTCTATATGCCCTGGAGGCAAAAACCCCGTAGGCTCTGTATCTACAGCATGGTCCATATCGCATAGTTCGGGAAACAAAGCGAGGGAATAGGAAGTCTCACATTCATCAGCATGGATAAAGGGCGTCTCAAACGGTCCACCCAGTGATTTGTCCTTGATCTGTTCTCTGCAGGCATTCCACCAATGTAGATATACTATAACTGCAGGTACTTGATACTTCTTGCCAAATTGATGAATAGCCAGGGGAATCACGTAATCCTGCCCATGTCCGTTTAACACAATCATTTTTCTGAAACCGGTATTCCAAAATCCAGCGAATATGGCCCGTAGATAAGCTGCCAGAGTCTCTTCTGGGATTAGTATCGTGCCAGGCATTCCTAGATGCTGATAGGGATGGGAGCCATACCATATAGGTTGGGCCACGGTACACCCTGTCTTAAGAGCTACTTGTTCCGCTAATCGTGTTACCAAGAAAGTGTCTTCACCATACGGGGCGTGTGGCCCGTGATTCTCTGTACTGCCCACCGGTATTATGATTAGGTCATTCTTCTTTAGTCTCTGCTCAACTTGTCGATTGGTCATGTTCTGGAAATATACTCCAGTCGGGCTATCCATATGACCTTGTTTAGGAGGTATCTCCCAGTTTGTCACTACAGACTCACTCCTTACCTATGACTAGACAGTGTTGCACGCTAGAACCATGGAGGCGTATTGGCCCACACCGAAATGGATTGGACCTTGCCTGGGTTCCTTTTCCTATGCGGTTTCTCAGAGCTAAACGTTATGCTATCCCCCTCACGTAGCAAGTAGATCTCGTTCCCCACTTGCACTTCAAGTTCCCCTTCTAAAATTAACCCACACTCAACACCAGGATGTGTATAGAGATCGTCTCCCGTACTGGCTCCGGGTTCAAATACATCGTAAATGAATTCTATAGGCCCACTCATATCTGGATTAAGAAGATAGAACGTAACTCCCTCGTTGGGAGAGAGTATCTTCCGCTTATGTTCGTGAACGACAAGGGACCGTTTCGGCACAACTATGGGTTCAGCGCCTCGAGCTTCAGGACTATCATCATCGCTAAAGAAATGACCCACCGGAACCCCCAAAGCATCACCAATTTTCTTCAGTGTAGAGACAGAAGGTGAGGTAATGTCTCTTTCAACCTGGCTCAGTAAGCTAGCCGTCAACCCTGTTGCTTCGGCGACTTCAGCCA
>JAAZLW010000223.1 GCA_012799135.1 Bacillota bacterium
CGAGTTCCCGATAGGTCAGAAATTCCTCTAGGGCCCGCTGCCGCCAAGAACCCACATGCACTTCATAAATGAGCAGAGGCTGTGTATAGCTTTGGGTTTTTTGATCCTGCCAAGCTGCATCCTGCCACTCATAACCCTGCAGCTGATAGGCAATGGAAGCCGTGTCGGGCCGTAGTTCCGCATAGAATGCATAAGGATCGCTTTTCTGCTTAATCCCTCTTACCCCGGCGATCTCGTATTTATAGACAGTACCTTCCTCCAGTCCAGGCACAAACAACACCCAGATCCCGGAGTCTGCGATTGGGGTCATGGGATGAGCTTTGACATCCCAATCATTGAAATCACCGATGACACTGACTGCCCGGGCCCTAGGAGCCCAGACGGAAAACCGCACTCCAGCCACACCTTCTTCTACCAGCAGGTGGGCACCGAACATCTCATAGCTGTGGTAGTGGCTCCCTTCATGGAATAGATAGCGGTCAAATTCACTATGAGGTGAGGATTGCCAACCATCCTCTGTCATACAACCCACCCCTTCCTCGCTACCTTGGCAGGCTTCATTGGTAGCTACCTGCATCTACCAGCACTATGGCTGCATAGGGAGGCACTGTTACTACATCGCCTGCGAGTCTCTCCAAGACCGTGGTGCCTGCCAGTTTTCCGTCAACTACGATTACCCAACCTCGCTTGGGCAGTTCCATCTCTATGGGCTCACCATTGCCGTTGAAGATAACTACAATGGTTTCCCACGGATCTCCATTGGCATGGTCACGGAGCATGTAGGCCACCACATGATCATCAAAGACCGGCAAGAACCGCAGGTGTTCTTGGATTTTCTGGGTGGTACCCAAACGAAAGGCCGGATGCGCTTTGCGTAAGGCAATCAAGCCCTGATAATACCGGAATACTTCTATATACCGGGCTTTACGTTCCCAATCCAGCTGATTAACGGCATCTGGTGACCGGTATGAATTATAATCCCCGTACTTGGTCCTGAGAAATTCCATACCGGCATGGAGAAAAGGAATGCCTTGGGAGGTGAGTATTACTGCCCCACATAGTTTATGCATGGCAATGAGTACCTCTTGATTAGCATCAGGGCTAACTCTCTGCAGCTTGTCCCATAGAGTCAGGTTATCGTGGGCTTCTACATAGTTGATGCTCTGTGCCGGTTCACCCGCCCAGGGCCTTTGTGTATAGATCACCTGATTGTAGTCTACTTGGTCATGCTCACAGGCCCCGACTATACCGCATTCCACACTTTCTTCCATCCCCACTCCACCATTGACAAACCCCGGCCGCTCAGCATGGAAAACATGACCCCGAAGGCCATCCCTCAGATCATCATTGTAGACACCGGTACCCGGCAACTGGCGGACATTGCCTTTTAGGGCTTTGAGATGGTCGGGTAAAGGTGAGTGACCACCGGTCCACCCCTCTCCATACATCATGATACTGGTATCAATCTTGTTGAGGGCCATCCGAATCGCGTTGACCGTCGGAATATCCATCAAACCCACTAGATCAAAACGAAAACCGTCAATCTGGTATTCCGTAGCCCAATACCGAACGGAATCGACGATCATCTTCCTGACCATTGAGCGCTCAGTGGCTAGCTCATTGCCACAACCGGAACCATTGCTGAATTGTCCATGGACGTCTTGGCGATAGTAATATCCCGGAACCAAAGCATTCAGGTGGGAAGTGCGAGTATAGAATGTATGGTTATAGACCACATCCATATTCACCCGCAGCCCAGCCTCTTTTAGAGCTTTGATCATTTCCTTGAATTCCATAATCCGCTGCTCACCCCGATAAGGATCAGTAGCATATGAACCCTCAGGGATATTGTAGTTGAGGGGGTCATATCCCCAGTTATACTCTTTGGGGCAACCTATGGATTCATCGATGGTGGCGAAATCAAAACAGGGCATCAGCTGGACATGGGTGACGCCTAGCTCCACTAGATGGCTAGGCCCCGTCCATACACCCCCAGGTCCGGTAGTGCTCTTCTCAGTTAGACCCAGGTACTTGCCCCGATAGCCAATACCGGAAAGAGGATGACTGGACATGTCTCGTACATGAATTTCATAGATAATGGCATCGACAAAGCGCGTCAGGGGCGGCCTTATTAGCTTGTCCCAACCGGAAGGATTAGTGCGGGCAAGATCAACCACCATGCCCCGCACCCCATTGACACCACAAGCTTTGGCATAAGGGTCCATGGCCTCATGTATGGCACCATCGACTAAGACCTTATAGGTGTAATAAAGGCCATGTCGGTCTCCCGTTAATTCTGTTACCCAAGTGCCGTGGACGTCTTTGTCCATGGGAATTTCGCTGCCGGATCCTTCGTGACCACTAGTATAGATCACCAACCACACCCGGCTGGCAGTAGGTGCCCATACCCGAAACTGAGTGTGATCAGGATAATAGATAGCTCCTAATTCCCCATCATAATGATATTGTTCATAGAACTCCCGGCTTGAAAAGTGCGGATAGGACACAGGAGCATCCTTCCTTCTAGGTTGACATTAGTTGCTGATAAAGGTCGATATACCTTTGGGCCGACTTTGCCCAGGAAAAGTCCATCAACATTGCTTTTTTCGAGATACGGTTCCAAAGGGGCTTATCTTTGTAGATAGCCAAAGCCCGCCTCACAGTATACAACATATCGTGGGCATTGTAGTTGGTAAAACTAAATCCATTACCTTCCCCTGTCTCACTATTGTAGGATTGTACCGAATCGTTTAACCCACCGGTTTCCCGAACGATGGGCAAACAGCCATAGCGTAAGGCTATCATTTGGGCCAGCCCACATGGTTCAAATAAAGATGGCATGAGAAACAGGTCAGCTCCGGCATAGATTCTATGGGCTAGGATGTGATCAAACCGGATATTGGCGGACAACTTGCCGGGATACTGTGAAGCCTTAATGCGAAACATGTCTTCAAAGTAGCCATCACCGGTACCCAGCACCACCAGCTGTAGATCACAACTGAGGATGTCATCCAGGACCCGGGCTACCAGATCAAAACCCTTTTGGCTCACCAGCCGTGAGACTATACCAATGAGGGGAGTCTTGCGATCAACAGGCAAATTCAGCTCTGCCTGGAGTTTGAGTTTGTTCTCGACCTTACCCTCAAGTGAATTGGCATCATAGTGTTTCCAAATATGGGAGTCACTTGCTGGATTGTATTCATCGTAATCAATACCATTTAGAATCCCGACCAGATCAGCTTGACGTTTCTGTAAAACCCCCTCGAGCTTCTCACCAAAAAAGGGATCCTGGATTTCCCTGGCATAGGTGGGACTTACTGTAGTAAGCGCATCAGCATAGACGAGACCTGCCTTTAGGAAACTGACATTGTCATGAAACTCCAGACCATCTACGGTAAAATAGTCCCAACTCAGCTCCAGCAAATCATCCATGATCGTCTTGGGGAAGATCCCCTGGTATTTCAAATTATGGATAGTAAAAACCGTCTTGGTATCCTGATAGAATGGTACTTCACCATAGTGGGCCTTGAGTAGCGGACTGATTACCCCGGTCTGCCAATCATGAAGATGGAGGATATCTGGCTTTAAGTCAATAGCCATAAGCAACTGTAAAGCCGCCCGGCAAAAGAAGGCATAGCGCTCAGCCTCATCACCATATCCATATAACTCATGGCGGCCAAAATAGTATTCATTATCTATTAGATAAAAGGGGACTCCCTTTTCCTCAGCCACTAATACACCACAATATTGCTGCCGCCATCCAACTTTGACCGCAAATGAATCTAAAAGGCGGAGCTTGTCCTTGAGTTCTGCAGGTGTCCCCCCGTATTTGGGCAGTACCACCGCTACGTCAATACCCTGGCCCCTTAACTCTTTAGGCAAAGCCCCAACCACATCGGCTAGGCCCCCGCTTTTAGAAAAAGGCACGCCCTCTGAGGCAACAAAGACAACCTGGATGGTCAGCCCCCCCCTTGTGTTATATCACAGTCTTCTTACCCAGCACCATGGGGTAATCAGGGTCACCGACCAGGTTTTTCTCGGCAGTGACAACCACCTCTTTGTCCAGAATCACATTCTGTAGTAGGCAACCTTCCCCGATGACGCTTTTTTGCATCACAATGCTGTCTTTGACCACACTCCCCTTGCTGATCTTGACACCTCGAAAGATCACGCTGTTTTCCACGGTACCCTCGATGATGCAGCCATTGGCCACCAGTGAATTGCTTACCCGGGCACTCTCTTGATACCTAGTGGGAGGTTCATTTTTCACCTTTGTGTGGACCGGCCGCTCTTTGGGGAAGAGCTCATGCCAAATATGGGGCTCCAAGAGTGCCATACTGGTCTTGTAATAGCTGCGCAGAGAGGTTACCTTACCTACATACCCGGTAAAGGGATAGCCATAGACTTTTAGGTTCCGCAGGTTTCTCATCAAGGCATCTTTCACCCAATCGGTCTTGGCGCTGGCGATACTCTGATCGAGCATCTCGATCAGCAGTGCTTTAGATAGTATACAGATATTCAAAGACAGATCCCGGCTCCGGGGTCTGATGGGGTTAAGCTCAATACCGGTAATTCTGTGATCTGGCTCCACATGCAGCAAGGTACAGCGATCATCGAACTTATCCCAGTCCGGCTTATAGATGACCGTAATATCTGCCCCCATAGCCCGATGCTCCGCCAAGACCCGATCAAGGTCGATATTGCAGATTAGTGAAGTCCCACCGGCAATCACCATATTCTGCCGGCTTTTCTCCAGGTAGTCCAAATGGCGGTACAATAGGTCCATATCTCCCCGGGCGCCACTTGCGGTGACTTGATCCGGAGGCAGAATAAACAGACCATCTCGCTGCCGGTCTAGATCCCATTCCTTACCGGTACCGAGATGGTCCATCAAGGAGCGGTATTGGTCTTTGACTACCAGCCCTACATTTCTGACGCCGGCATTCACCAGATTGGACAAGATGAAATCGATCAGGCGGTAGCGACCCCCGATAGGTACTGCTCCTAAAGCCCGATGGGCGGTGAGTTCCTTCATATCACCCGTTGGCTCCACAAGGTTTATGATCCCCATGGCGTTTTTCATTGCGATACCTCCCCATCGAAAATCCCTTGGATCCGGGAGTTGCGAGATATGCTCAAGTCCTCCCCAATAACCGTCAGGCCTGGATCCGGCTGGTCTCCCCCGATTATTCCATACTCGCCGATTCGCGTATTACTGCCAATAATGGCTTTACGGATAGTGACATTGTCGCCAACCTCAACATTAGGCATTAGAACTGAGTCATATACCTGGGCATGTTCCCCGATATATACGCCGGGGAATACTATAGAGCCTCGGACCAGGCCCTTGATGATACAGCCTTCATTTACCAGGGAATTTTGCACCTGTGAGGTTGCAGCCAGATATTGGGGTGGTTGGTTGGGGTTTACCGAGTAAATTCGCCAGTGCCGTTCATTCAAGTCCAGAGCCGGGTTCTCACCCAAAAGGTCCATATTGGCTTCCCAGAGGCTATCTAGGGTGCCAACATCCTTCCAGTACCCCCGAAATGGATAGGCAAACAGCGGCTCTTTACTCTTTAACATGCGGGGAATAATGTCTTTGCCAAAATCGTGAGAAGAGCCGGGGTTTTTTTCATCCTCGATCAAATGTCGCCTTAAGATCGGCCAGTTAAACATGTAGATCCCCATAGAAGCCAGATTGCTTTTGGGATGAGAAGGCTTTTCCTCAAACTCAAGAATAGCCCCCGTATCAGCGAGATTCATGATCCCAAAGCGACTAGCTTCATCCCAGGCGACTTCAATGACACTTATGGTAGCGGCCGCTCCTCGTTCGCGATGATACTCCAACATTTTCTCATAGTCCATCTTGTAGATATGGTCTCCTGAGAGTACCAATACATACTCTGGGTCATAGTTTTCGATGAAATCAATGTTCTGGTATACAGCATTGGCAGTACCCTTGTACCATTCACCGCCAGTAGCCCGCACAAAGGGCGGCAAGACCGCTACTCCCCCATGTCTGCGGTCCAAATCCCAAGGACTACCGATACCAATATATGCATTCAAAGCCAATGGTTGGTATTGAGTGAGTACGCCAACGGTATCAATGCCTGAGTTTGTACAGTTGCTCAGGGTAAAATCGATAATCCGATACTTACCCCCAAAGGGCACCGCCGGTTTGGCCACCCGTCTGGTCAGAACGCCCAGGCGGCTTCCCTGCCCACCGGCAAGCAACATGGCGATACATTCCTTCTTCGGCATGTTCATACTCATCCCTCCCATTCTATAGTCTTCTCATTTGTCCCTATCTAATGATTTCCGAAAAGAAATCTGCTTTCCTGCCCTAACATAGGGAAATATTGCCACTAAGCTCTGGCCAACTTGACGCGCAGAAGTTGCTCGGCGAACAAATTCGGACTAATTATACAGTATACATGTGTTTTTCGCCGATAAAAGAAGGTTTCCCGCAGGAAGAGTCAAATAGTCATTATTGAGCAGGAGCTTTCCAAAAATTACACGTGGGAGGTTAATTATGCGTAGAAAGTTTGGTTTGATGCTCATTCTGGTATTGGTGTTAGGTCTTAGTGGAATGGTCTCTGCCAGTAGTGATACCCTGGTGATCGGGTCGGGAGCGGAAGCCATCGGCCTAGATCCCCGACTAGAGACAGATGTCCCCTCATTTGAGCGCATCAACGTAATTATGGAGCCTTTGGTGAAGTTCGATGTTGACATGAACCTTGTGCCAGCACTAGCCATAGACTGGGGATTCAGTGACGATTCCCTCACCCTAACCTTTAAACTACGAGAAGGGGTTACATGGCACGATGGCCAGCCCTTTACTGCCGCGGATGTGAAGTACACCTTTGACTGGGTCCTAGATGCAGCCAACGCTGCCCCCAATCGGGGTCTCTATGCAGATGTGGACGAAATCCGCATCATTAGTGATCATGAGATCAGTTTCCATTTGGGCAAACCCTACTCATTTCTGCTAAATAACATTGCCCGTATGCCCATCACGCCCAAACATCACGGTGACCGGGCTGACTTCCGGCAAAAGCCGATCGGAACCGGCCCCTATGAGCTGGTGAGCTGGACCCGGGATGACCGTATTGTACTGAAGGCCAATAACAGCTACTGGGGTGGCAAACCCATTATCCCGAATCTGGTCTTCCGTACGATTCCCGAGGACTCAACTCGGCTTTTGGCCTTTGAGGCCGGAGAAATCGATATTTACCAAGGTGGGATGGTACCTAGGGAACTGCCTCGTTTGGAGGCCGATGAGCGCTTTGTTGTGCAGCGAACACCGGGGACAGGCTATAACTACTTAGGTTTCAACACCATGGTCGGTGCCCTATCTGACGTAAGGGTAAGGCAGGCAATGAGCCACTTGATCGACCGTGAGGGGATCGTATCTCAGGTCCTAAACGGCATCGGCACCCCGGGGATTGGCCCGATTCCGGAGGCACTGCCTTGGTTTAACCCGAATGTAATGCGGTACCCCTATAGTGTGGAAAGAGCCAAGGAGCTCTTGGCCGAAGCCGGCTATGGCCCTGGTGATATCAAGCTGCGCCTCTATACCAACGAGAACCCGGTCCGGATGCGGATTGCAGAGATCCTGCAATTTGAGGCTCAGAAAGCCGGGATTGAGGTAGAAGTCACTATTGAGGAGTGGGGTGCCTACCTAACCCGCATCCAAGAGACCGATGACTATGATATCTTTATCCTCGGCTGGGCCGGCCAGCTGGATCCGGACCGAGCCATGATCCGCCAGTTCCATACGAATGGAGCCAACAACTACGGCAAATACTCCAATGAGCGCGTAGACTATTTGCTGGACTATGGGCGTACTATAGCTCCTGATTCCCAAGAGTCAATTGAAGTCTATGGTGAAGCTCAGGAGATTGTCGTACGTGAAGTGCCCTATGGGTTCATTAACTATGCTGAAGAGGTAGGTCTACATCACAAATATATTAAGAACTGGACCGTACATCCCTATTCGGCAGGGTCTTGGCAGGACGCATACCTGATGGTAAAGGAAAAGTAGGCTAAAGCCTAACCGAGAGGATACCAGATGATACGTCACTGGTATCCTCTTGCCTGTGTTTCTTATTCATCGCCACCGCCCGGATCGAGGGTCGGTCAATTCTGCAAAGGAGCAAGCATGCCCCATGTCTCGTTATATAGCCCGTAGGTTGCTACAAATGATTCCACTGCTAATTGGGATTTCTATCTTGGTCTTTCTTTTGGTGCATCTCTCTCCCGGTGATCCCATCCGTATGTTATTGGGCGAGGATGCTACTGATGAGGACGTAGCTCGCTTGAATGCTATCTATGGCTTTGATCAACCATTGTACATCCAATACTTCCGCTGGTTGCAAAACGCCCTGCAGGGCAATCTAGGCGTCTCTATCCGCCAAGGGATTGCTGTCACCGACCTGATCTTCGAACGGCTAGGGGCTACGTTGGAGTTGGCAGTAGCTTCGGTTCTGATCGCCGTCTGCTTAGGGGTACCTTTGGGTATCGTCGCGGCAGTGAATCGAGGGTCAATCCTGGACTACGCCACCATGATTCTGGCTCTAATTGGTGTTTCTACACCGGGATTCTGGCTAGGACTAATTTTGCTTTCCCATGTAGCTCTTAAGATAGATTTTTTCCCTATATTTGGCCGTGATGCCTCAGTTCTCCGAGGCTTTTGGGTGTTATTTACGCAGTTTCGCATTGATGAGCTTGTCAACGGCTTTCGATATATACTGCTTCCCGCCTTTAGTATAGGAGCTAGTATGATGGCCATTATTGCCCGCTTGACCCGTTCCAGTCTTTTGGAGGTGTTGGGAAAAGACTATATCCGCACCGCCAGGGCTAAAGGACTGGATGGCAAGATCGTCATTCTCAAACACGCCCTGCGCAATGCCCTGATGCCGGTCGTCACCATCATCGGGATTCAGTTTGGGGCCATGCTGGGCGGCGCCGTTGTTACCGAGACCGTCTTTGCCTGGCCAGGGGTGGGCCGACTGATTGTCAACGCAATCAGCCAGCGAGATTTTCCCATCATCCAAGGCGGGGTCTTGATGATGGCCATCATTTTTACCTTGGTCAACCTCACGGTTGACCTGAGCTATGCCTTAATCAACCCCCGAATTCGCTATGACTGAAGGAGGCTGCCAACATGAAGCAGATTCTGCGGAACAAGAGTGCTTTGACAGGGCTAATCCTCATTGGCATCCTGCTCTGTGTTGCCATATTTGCTGATTATCTAGTGCCTAAGGACCCTTATGAGATGGACATATGGGACAGTTTCAGGCCACCGGAAGGTCCAAAAGGCGAGTATGTCCTAGGCACCGATGATATGGGGCGTGATCTGTTAAGTCGGATTATCATGGGATCCAGGGTCTCGCTCTTGGTGGCGGCCGTGGCTACGGGAGTCTCCTTATTCTTTGGGGTCATCCTCGGGGCCATAGCAGGTTATGTCGGCGGCATGACCGATACGATTATTATGCGGATCATGGATCTGATCCTAGCTTTCCCCTCAATTCTACTGGCCATTGCTATTGTGGCCTCTTTGGGCCCAGGTGTCGCTAATGCTATGTTGGCCATTGCTATAGTCCGGATTCCGGCCATGGTACGAGTAACTCGCAGTATGGTACTGGACCTGAAAGAAGAGGAATTCGTGGTGGCGAGCAAAGCACTGGGGTGCTCCCATGCCAGGGTCCTGTTTCGTCATATCCTAATCAACTGCTATGCACCGATCCTGGTAGTTGCCACTCTCAACATGGGTACAGCGATCACGGTCGAGGCTACTTTGAGCTTCTTGGGGCTCGGGGCACAACCTCCGATTATCAGTTGGGGCAGGATGCTAGCTTTGGGCCGGGATGCGATCCGCTCTGCTCCCTATATTACCCTTTTCCCGGGGCTGGCGATTGTGTTTACTGTATTGGGGTTCAACCTCCTAGGCGATGGATTGAGGGATGCTGCCGATCCGCAGCTAAGAGGCCGATGATTGAATGATTTAGAGGCACTTGCTCTACAGCAAGTGCCTTAGGATGTCTACGCAGATATTCGACCATCGGTGGGGCAATCCTACGGAGATTACCCGAGGTTCACCCCTCAAAAGTAGGGCCGATAATCAGCCCCATTAATCTAAAGTGGGCATCAAAGGCGAAAGCTTCCCGTATTCCCAGTCGCCGGCAGATTGACCAGCTGGTACAATCAGTAAAGGAAACGTCCTGGTCCTGGTACTTCGTAAACAGCTCCCAGGCTTCAGCTACAATCACTTCGTTTACCCACTGCACAGTAAGGAGGTTCAGCTCCTCTGCTCTACCAAGGGCTTCCTTGGCCCCAATGGCTATTTCTAACCCGGCATCATAACGCAGGCGAGTAAGAGTCTCATCCAAGATATAGTCACTTGTGACCAACGGAATTGTACGAGAACGTAAACGTTGATAA
>JAAZLW010000224.1 GCA_012799135.1 Bacillota bacterium
CATCAGCCACTGCCGGCCTGCTGCCTCCATAGTCAATTATGGCCTTAGCCCGATACTTCCCAGGCGGCAGATTGGGCCCAGTAACCGATCGCAAGGCTACTGTCGCTTCTGGGAGAATAAGGCCTCTGCCCCCACCCATTGGATAGCGGGCAACTGTCCTGCCTTCCTCTGTTTGAATCACCAAGTTGCCCCTAGCAGTAGCGTGCACATTACCGGCATTAGTTACCTCTGCAGAATAGACAATGGCTCCATCTCCAACCTGTTGACGGATGATGGGCACCTCCGAGGAAGGCCGGACGTTTAGGTCCGAGATATAAGCTTCTCGCCTCACAGCTCCTCCACTAATCTGTAGCTCCAGGAAACTGGCCATTTGGAATCTGAAGGGAGCCTGCTGCGACTGCCCCAGGGAAGAACTTGGGCCTTCCCTGGGAGACATGGTAATAGCGCCATATCGCCCTCCGGATACGCCCCGAGGCACTTTCACCGTTACGCTTACTAAGCGTTCACTGCCCGGGGGAATGGTCACCACCTGTGGTTCTACAGATATCCAACCCGCCAAGGAGAAGTTGCTAGTTCCCATGGGAACTAGATGATAAGTGCCATTAACGTCTTCGGCAATATCACAAGGAGTCATCTCCAGTGCTATGGATTCAAAAAGATTCTCATTTTGAATGCTGATATAGTATGATAGAGTCTCACCGGCTTTGACCGAGCGTTCAATCAGCAGCGGATCGAAAGCTAGACTTGGTGACTGAGCCTCAGTCTCGCCTATCAGCAAGAGGCCGATAGTCAGTATAGAAAATAAGGTAAGAAGAATCCGCAAGTTACGTCCCATTAGGTGTAGTCCCCCCACATCAGTCTCCTGCCTCCTCTTGCAGACCAAGCGCCTACCCAAGGTGACTAGTCACCTTGGGTAGGTAGCACTCTAACCTATCTAGCCAGCTGTTTTGGGGAACCTATAGACTCTCTCCAGGTACCATCAGATAGCCATTGTCTGTATTAAACCAACCACGATCGAACTCTCCATCTGCGTCGATCCACGGAGCCTGGTTGGCAAGCACCATGGTAATTGTGCCGGAGTTGGCATACATTCCCGGCGAGTTGCACTCCACAACCTTGATTTTGTTCCATAGTTTCCATGTTAGGCCTTTGTGTAGAGCTGTGCTATCTCCAACAAATGCCTCTGGGAACGACCCCGCCCTATACCATGTCAATGGCGCATTGGTGCCAGTCGTGTACGAATAGTAGGTCTCAATTATGGTATTGGTATCCGGGTTGCCCCCTTCAAGATCAGCAAGTTCAAAGAGTAGCTGTATGTCCCCATTGCTCTGCAATTCGCCCTTAATGCAATTCCCGTAGTATTCACCAGGCTTCTTCACATACCATTCCCAACCGCTGAAGTCCATCTCCCATCTAGCCCACTGAGCCACAAAGGCCCTGGCTTCGATACTTTCTGTTCTGGGAGTAATGTTACACTCACTCTTAAATCCAGGTTTAATCCGGAATACCCATGCGTTGGCCGCATCACCTTCTACTGCTACAACATCTTCCCAGACAACCTCTGGATCCCTTGGAAGCGCGGGTATACCATTCGCCGATGCCATGGCACCAAACAGTCCGAACAGCAATAGACCTACAGCTAACAGCAAAGCTATTCTCTTCATCAAATTACATCTCCCTCATGGTGGTCTTTAGTTACCGACATACGCTGGCTGGCTATTAACCAAGGTAAAGGTTATCACCCCCACATTTGAATACATGCCTGGACTTTGTGTGTCCAGGATCACTCTCTGCCACATACCCCAAGACGAGGTACTATCAGCAGAAACTCTGAGCTCCAGAGAAGCATTCTCGTTCAGACATTGGGGCGTCATCCAATCATGCTCCCCAGGTTCTTCATCTCTTAGTGCGTAAAACACGGGAATGACTTGAGAGCTTCCGATTGGTTCCAGGTTCTCAAAGTTGCTGAAGGTAATAGCTATTGACGCATTGCCATTGGCACCTACCGTACCCTCCAGCATCTTTGTATAATAATCACCGGGTTTGCGGATATACCATTCCGTCCCAGTTGCGGATAGACTAATACAGAAAGACGGTGGTGGGGTGCACGGAACCCAAACCTTGAAGGGGTCCCCATCATAAGACTGTTGCTTGCCATTTTGTTTGAATTTCAGTACCCCTCCTGAGTTAAGGCTATAGATCTCATTACAGTCTCCATAGTGCTGCTTCCCCGCGGAGTTTTTCCCCAGCTTCACATCAATTGTTAGTGAAGCTGAGTCACCCGGCCCCAGACTAAATCCATCCCAGAGAAACCGAAATTGCTTCTCATTCTGACGGTATATAAGCACATTTCCTTGAGTAGCACTTGCCGAACCATCGCTACCTAGCACTTCTATCTCCGCACTAAAGTTTTCCTCAACCGTAATATCCTTCATTGCACCCTTGCCTAGATTGGTCACCTTATAAACAAACTGCCATTCCGCATAATTCCTGGTCCCAGGTAACACAAACCAGTCCTGCCCATCATCGTTTTGACCGATTCCAACATTGCCCTTCAGGGGTTTTACAGTTATGGTCAGGGGACCATTAGAGTGAACTATAGAATCTGGTTCACCGAAGATGCCAAAGGTCTGGACCCCCTTGGTGCTCATAGGTGCAGGCATAATGCTTGCGGTGCTTTTCACAGAGAACGAACTACCGCTATTGCCTTCTGCACCGACTCCTGCATAGTCGACGATCATGTACGCTGTGTCATTAGATTCGTCCACGGGTTCTAGCAATACCCACTTTTCTGTATTTTCATCATAGTGATATACATCCTTATATCCAAATTCGGCGAACAGGGGCCCGCAACTGACAGCCAGGATTGCGAGACCCAATATGATGACCTTGACAGGCAGACAGACCCTGTACATGAACCATCCCCCTAAGACTGACAGTCGAAGTCGAGAGACATAATGCAGTATGCAGTGATGCTACTATCGCAATGCAATAGTAACATCACTGCATCATAGGAAAGTCTTGCCAGTGTTGTCGGAATATTTTCTCCACGTCTCACAGGTGTCTCGTCTCGGGACAGTAGAGCGAACGTTGGCTCACATCTAGGGGGGTGCTCGGGACAGAGAGAATACCAGAAAGTGCCCATTTGATCTGGCAGGAATTCAAATAGGCATCCTGGCACCCAGGGTAGCGACTGTAGATCCTTGATATTCGGTCGTCGGGCAAAAGAGGCAGAATAGTAGGATACGGGAAGTAACGCTCAAACATGAATCAGACAGTCTAGCGCAACATCTATCAAAACGGTGAGAGTACGCAATCCGGTGACCGTTGCATGGCGATAGGCAGCTATCGGCTTACAGCTCTTTGACTAGTCCAAGCGGTTCATACCAGTAATGAAGCATCTGGTCTGTGGTACCACACTGTGGTTGGTAACGTTCGCAAATCCGTTTGATGATCTTCTCAACTCGTTCCCTATCGGTTACAGGGAGCAGAAGTAAGAATTCCCCTGGCTTCCAACGGCAGAACGTATCGCCCCGTCTCAGGGTTTCTTTTAGGATGCCCGACAGTATGGATTCTTGTGCATCAATATCACTTGTTCCCTTGAACTGCAAGCCGGCCACAAACATATTGGTCCCAGTCAACTGGAGTCGTCGTTTCTCAGAGCTGCATATGAACCTAAACAGTTCAGGCTCACAATAATATGATCCATCCGACCTCTGTGGACACAACTGATTTTGATCAGATCCATGCTTTGATAATTCGGTCTGTAGAGTAATGCGACGATAGGCTTCGAGCATATCCGGGGAAGGCTTAACCCCCATTTCCCGGTAAAACAGAGAAGAAGCATAATTATATTGGGCTTGTGCGGCCTTTGCTTTACCTGTTCTTAGTAGAAAATCAATGAACTGAAGATGTATAGCTTCCTCCAAGGGCTCCACCTGCAAGGCGTGTTCACATGCTGCCCCGATCCCTGGCAAATCGTTGTTCGCCTTTAAAAG
>JAAZLW010000225.1 GCA_012799135.1 Bacillota bacterium
TCTTTGCCCCGGGAGCCGAGAATGATTGGCGTAATTCCTGCTATCTCACAGAGATAATTCAGAGCGTTTACTCTGTCTCCCTGCACACCGAGAACGTGGTTGCTGGGGAAAGCATTGAGGAATTCCTCAAAGGTGCCATCGATCCTGGCATGCACATGCGGCCAGGTTGGGTCGGTTTGGGCATTGAGGGCTTTTCTTTCTTCTGCCGGCAGGTCCAGCGATTCTCCTTGCATGATCGCCATATAGAGTTTGTCATTATCCCAAAGCCCTAAGCGAGCAAAGGTCATCTCACTGGGGGCTGCATCAAATTCCACTGAAGCCCCTCCGGCCTTAAAGTAGAACTCCATAGCAGGATGGAAGGTAATATGCTTGAAGTTCTCCTTGGGATCCATACTGAGGGCAGCGTAGTAGCTCGAGTGATTGCCCGAGTTGCACCAATCCCATAGATCCTTATCCGGATGATATAGCCTCACATCCATGAAGAGAATGGGAAGCCCGCCACTAATGTATTTCAGCATCTGCATGGTCACCGCTGCGTAAGAATCAGCTTCGGTGGCGCAGACTGTAGGCTCTTTCGGGCCATTCCAGTCATAGGGATCATTCATCAGCATCTCAGCTACATCACCGAGACATATGTGCTCGGTTAGCTCTCGCTGACCTTTGAGTCCACAGAAGTCAAACCCCTTCTCTTCATTGACCATGCGCATGGCCAGGTATAACCTGATTTGAGTTTTCAGGGTCTCTGGTGTCAGCATCTTATCATCAAAAAGTAGGCGAGGCCCCAAGAGCTCCTTAAACCACTGGAATCCCTTTTCTACTTCCGCTTCATCTACTTCTTGCTCCATACGTTTAACCAAAAGGAGCTGGTCGATCTGACGGCCGGTAGTCCCCAAATGCGTAATAGTGGGTGTAAGATGAAAATACCCGGTTTCCATACCCATGGAATGGCCACCATAGATGCCGAAGACCTCATTTTGCATGGTAGTATAGGCTTGGCCAGCCCTCAGCCAATCAATGACTCTAGCTTGAGTATCAGGATCGTCCATATCACCTACGATGCGGTGAGTACGTAGACCGGTCTGCCTGAGGGCTCCATCGGTTGCCAGAAGGCCTACATTGCCGGGGTATTTGCCGTTATTGTTGGACAAGCTGAGAATCGGTATGTGCCTTCCCAATGAGTTCAAAAAAGGCCAGGTCAAGAAGGGGAAGTTCCATACGTTGTAGCACATGACAATCTGCTTGACATTCGCCCGGGACAGTTCCTCTCCGACCTTCTGAGCCGTTCGTACACTGGTAATGGTCTCAGATCCCACTACAACCTCAGGAGCGGTACCATCGATATTCTTAAGGTTCTTACGAATGACCTCTGCCCATGCGTTGACTACCCGCATGTTCTCTTCCTCGTTCAGAGTGTACACATGCTCCCGCTCATCGTTCATTAGCACTATGCCAATCGATGTTGAGCGCATAGAATTACCTCCTCTTGTAGTTTTGCTTCCAGGAATCACCTACCATCTTGGTTCGCTACTGGAGTTTATTTTCCTGTCTATTCTACACCAAAGGAGTCTTTTCGTATGATTGCAAGAGGTCTATTAGTTTCGGTTTTTGATTAAGCGATGGATCGTCTAGCACCTTTTCTAGAAGCCAATCCAGGGCGGAGCCAATCTGAGGACCAGGGGGAAGGTCCAAAGCGGCCATCACATCACGCCCGCTGATAGCTAGATCTTTGACTGTGAAAGTGGCGTCACTATCAATGATCTCTTGCAGGCGATCCCGCAATATCTGCCAATGATTCCATCCACTACAGGTTGTCTGTCTGCCTAGTGCCAGGATATCTGCTCTCCGTATCTCCATAAGATCTAGCGCATTATCTTTGCCTACCTTGCGAACAAAGCGGCGCAAGGCTCTATCTGTGGAATGGGCATGAATGGCGAACATATGCCATCGCACCAACAGCGCCACTTTCTTGGTGAACTGGTTGCTATAGCGAAGCCTAGCGAGGATTGCCTGTGTTATCTTTTCTCCCTTTACATCATGACCATAGAAGTGGATCCCATCGGCATCTTCCATACGAGTCATAGGTTTGGCCACGTCGTGAAGCAAAGCTGCCCACCGCAGATCAAGGCAGGGCAGGGTGTTATCCATGGCATGGAGGGAATGGCGTAAGACATCGAAGCGATGGTAACTACCCTGAGTTACGCCTTCACCTCGGATGATTTCCGGAAGGATCTCTTCCAGTAGTCCCGTTCGATGCATGGTCAGAAATGTCGGACCCGGGAATTCGGCCAAAAGCAGTTTACTGAGTTCATCTCTGATCCGTTCTGCACTAATATTCCGAATAAGGGACGGCTCAATCGCCTCCAGAGTCTGTCGGTGGGGTCTGAACTTCAAGGTAGCCAGAAAGCGAAAGAAGCGCAGCATTCTCAAGGCATCCTCCGCGAAGCGCTCCTTTGGGTCACCTACCGCTCTCAGTAGCTGGCGTTTCAGATCCCGACGGCCACCATATGGATCTACGAACTCCCTATTCTGAGGGTTATAGGCGATAGCATTGACGGTGAAGTCCCTGCGCTGGAGATCTGCTTCAATGTTGCTGGAGAAGGATACATTCTCCGGATGACGGCCATCCCGATAGATCCCATCAGCTCGAAAGGTAGTGACCTCTACCGGGATCCCCTGGACGATAACGGTGATCGTACCATATTTGATACCCGTGGGTATGGTCTTGCGAAAAAGCGAGAGCACCTTGGCAGGAAGGGCATCAGTAGTCACATCCCAATCCTTAGGTGCTTCGCCCCTGAGGCTGTCCCTGACTGCGCCTCCTACTAGATAGGCTTGGTAGCCATTGGCTATTAGGGTATCACAGACTTCCAGGACAGCCTGGGGAATATATTCATAAATATTAGGTGAAACAAGAAACATATGAGTCTCCCTGCTTATTCCTCGATCAGGGTCATATCCGGGCCATAGACCAATATAGGCGGTGCCGAGAGGCCATGTCTGGCGGTACCCTCAGGTGTACTGATGAACTTCTCGATATCAAAGTCGAGGCGCTCCACTCCCTTTAGCTTAGGTGTAGATGCCCTGATCACGAGGCCTCTCCAGCCATAGGAGTAGTTGTAGAAGTCCTTAGGATCCTCCATATCACTGAGAGGTGGCTTCCTTTCTTTCTCTAATCCGCCTTGGTAGACCTTGCCAACCATGAGGTTACCCGTATAGTCCCCTAGCGTAAAGGTCTTTCCTATGCTCAGGTAGATGCGTGCATCTATCCCAAGCTTTGGATCCGGAGTCTCAAGGTAAGCGATGGCCTCTTCCCCGGCCGGTACGAGGTACCTTTCCACATGATAGTGGTCAGTTGCTGGATGGATGCCGATCATCTGCGTACTTGATACCTGTCTGCCTGTTGCATCAGAGACATAGATTGTATCAGCTGTTCGGTAGCCAGATACTCCTTGGTCCACGGATTTTGGATAGGTAGTCACCAAAATCGTCATTGGTGGTACTTCTATTAGGTATTCGTCGATAATCCTTCTCCCTAAGCTATGGTAA
>JAAZLW010000226.1 GCA_012799135.1 Bacillota bacterium
AAGCTCAGCCTCAGGATCTTCATCGAAGTCGATCAGAATCATTGTATATCCCTTTGCTTTAGCCGCTTCCTCCACACCGCGCGCCTGCTCTGCATAGAATGGGTCACATATGTCCGGAGTAATCAAACCGACTGTACTGGTGCGGCTGGTGGCCAAAGATGCCGCCAGGCTGTTCTTAGAATACCCCTGTTCCCGGGCAATCCTAAGAACTCTCTGCTTGGTTTTTGGGCTTATCTCTTCTTTGTCGTTAAGCGCCCGAGAGACTGTGTTAGCCGATACACCGGCCAAGCGCGCAATATCCTTAATCGTGACAGCCAAATAATTCAACCCTCTCATTTCCCGTGAACGTTCCCGTGAGCGTTCACTTTGTACATGATGGAGACTTCTCTCTCTGTTGGCAAATTCCTCTCTCTTTGATCAATTTTTGCGTGACAGCTGGGGTTCTATCCTGATCAGTCCTCGGGCACTTTGTGTTCTGCCTTCAGGAAGCGCAGTGAAAGGTGTGTCAAAACGGAGGATGTGGTAGAACATTGTAGAATGACTCATGTATATCTAGTGTATATCCAACAAAAGTCCTAGGAGTGATATGATGAAACCCCCGTCTGTACAACCAGCGTTTGTGCGGCGAACTCTTCTGCTAAGCATACTGGCTCTGTTCTTGGTTTGGTCCATCGGATATGCTTCTAGCGAAGTTGACGAGTTAATCGAGGTCCTCAACTCCGGTGATTACAATGAGCGTTGTGATTCAGCTCTCCGTCTAGCTGAACTTGGCCCCGAAGCCGCTAGAGCCGTTCCTTTTCTAGCTAATCTCCTTCAATCGGGTGACTATTGGCTAGGAAGGGAATGTGCCACAGCGCTTGTCCAAATAGGAACCGATGACGCCATACAAGCCTTGGCCGAGGGACTAGCCCATGACGATGCCCGCCACTATATTTTTGACGTACTACTAGACATGGAGAGAACGGATAGCTCTGAGCTACATCTGCTGTTGTCTCAATTCGCTCAGGTCAAAAGCACTAAACTTGTATCAGGTATGGCAGATGCTCTTTATAATCCCTATGAACCATTTGAGCAGATTTATGCTGCCATGATATTGGCCCAAATAGGAACCGAGGAAGCTATACAAGTCTTGACTGAGGCATTGATGGATGAATCGGTTTCTCGCATGGCTTTAGGGGCGCTTAGTGAAATGGCCACACCAGAGCTAAAACCACTACTATCTCTACTAAGTGAGATGGCTCTAGACTGGAGCGAAGATGTATCGATTCTTGCGGAGGAAACAGTAATTCCTGCCCTTGAGGCTATGGGGAGAATAGATGTCCAAGGAGATGCCTACATACTAACCCTAGCTAAAGTTGTTGGTGACCTTCGATTCGGCACAATCTGTCGCGAATATGCCTTGGACAAACTCTTCACTATTCAACCAATTAATGCAGTTTTACTAGAACCTATGGTGCAAGCTTTGAAGTATTTCGACCCCTGGTTATTAGACCGTAGAATTGTGGAACTTCTTGGGACCTGCCAACTTAAATCCACTGAAGGGTTAGTCAGTGAGCTCACCAGTATGATCAAAGACCCTCGCTATGTTGACGAGCGAAACCAGGCGATTGCCGCACTGGGAGCCTTGGGGCCTCTAGCCAAGTCAGCGACTCCCACCTTGGAATGGATCATGAATGAGGAAGAGTTTAAGTTATACTCACGCCTAGAGGCCAGTAAGGCTTTGGCGGCCATTGGTGAAGGAGCTAAAACCCTTTCCTTTTTGATGGATACGATGCTAGATAGAGACGCATACTTTGATTGTCGGACTGAAGCAGCGGCGTTGCTTGGAGAGATCGTAGATCCGGCTGTCAAGAGTCTGACAAAGGCAACAAAAAAACAAGGGGTCCTATTTGATAAGAACGAGCTTAATCGAAGACTTGCATGCTATGCCCTGGGCATCGCTGGAACCAATTCCAAGAATCCGGGCAAAATCGTATCTGCATTAGTCAAATCACTCCAAGATAAGTCTCCAGACGTAAGACGAGAAGCTGCTATGGCATTGCGAGCTATTGGACCAAAGGCCAGGAAAGCCTCAAAACCCTTAGCAAAAGCATTTCACGACAATAGTGAGCGTGTTAGAAGCGAGGCAAGTCTAGCTTTGGTAGCCATTGGCCCTGATGCCGTGTCGGTTGTAGTCGCTAAATTGAAAGATAAGAATAGCTCTGTACGGATTCTAGCCGCGTCAACGTTGAGCCAAATTGAACCACCACCGGAGAAGGCAGTACCTGCCCTCAAACGCCTGCTCAATGATGATGATCTTGCTGTTAGAATGGCCGCGACCAACGCCATAGAAGCTATTACAGGTACGAGCCTTTACTAGCTCATGGAACCGTCGGAGACTGAACCAGGATATTGACTTTTAGTAGCGGCAGTGCTAATGAGCATGCCGTAATACGTAACTAGGGGTGTGCTAAGCACACCCCTTCTGTCTGTGGATACCTGCATCAGGGCCACACTATTTGCCTCGACTTCTTGCTGCTTTCGCAATCTGCTTCCACCGGTTTCTCTCTATGACTGAAGCTTTCTGCACTTGCCTTGCCGCCTGATAGGCCAACTCCCGCTGCAATTTGTGGTAGCTGTCGAGCCTTCTGGCATCGAGACGCCCATCCTTAATGGCATCACGAACAGCACAGCCAGGTTCGTTGTTGTGCTGGCAATCCCGAAACCGACAATCTAGGGCAAGGATCTCGATTTCCTCAAAGGTATCGCCTAGTCTGTCTTCTTCGCTCCAAAGCTGCATCTCCCGCATCCCCGGAGTATCGATAATCATCGCCCTATTAGGTAGCAGGAGTAGTTCCCTAGTGGTGGTTGTGTGTCTACCCCGATCATCATCTGTTCTAATCGCTTGGGTTGCCAGAATATCCCGACCGAAGAGACGGTTAACTAAAGTAGACTTGCCGACACCGGATGACCCTAAAAGAGCCACGGTTTTCCCCTTGACGAGATACGGTTCTAACTCACCTAGCCCATCTTTCGTATAGCAACTCACAACTATCGTCGGGACTCCCACAGCTACTTTCTCCAGCTCTTGTAGATAGGGGGCGGGATCGGGACAAAGATCTGCCTTATTCAAGACAATGACAGGGTTAGCCCCGCTCTCCCAGGTCATGATCAAGTATCT
>JAAZLW010000336.1 GCA_012799135.1 Bacillota bacterium
ACCAAGTTTAGGCCTGCCTTCTGAATTTCCTCGGCAAGAGCTTTGGGATCTGGCCATTTCCCATCTTCAGGGAAAGCAAAATCCTCATAGGAGTATGGCTTCTCCTGATCTAGCAGCTCATATTGAGTATCATTAAAGATACAGAAGGTCTGTTCATCGCTCCAGGCTTCTAATACGATAACCGTTGCCGGTAACATATGCTCTTCCAGGGCCTGAAGTTGCTCCATGGTTTCTCTCTGTGTATTCCAGCCATTTCCAGATATCCAAATACCAAAAGCCCACTTAGGAGGTAATGCGGCTCGACCCGTGAACTCATGTAGTTGATCAAGGAGTTCTTGGGGGTTACCTAACAACCACCGCTCTTCTGTTAACACCCCTTTTTGAGGGGTATCGAATGCCAGCTTCAGACCATTAGTTGCATCGAACCATAGCCTGCGCATGGTACTTGAAAACCACCCGATACCTTTCTCCGTCATAAAGAACGGGATTGGGAGATAGCTGTTCTTTCCTTGACGTGTAAAGTGCTCCACAACTCGACACAAGAATGCGTTACCTTGTTGGTTTACCCGGTCAAACCGCTCACCCAATCCAACAATGTACTCACATGAAATCATGGGAGTGTAAGTAACGCGGTGTACCAAACCACTGCGATCAACCAAGATGCGGTAAGAATCAGCGTTGGAACCAGTTAACGTCTGGGTGTAACGTTTCACCGACCAGGAAAAGGGATTACACTGGACTACTAAGAAGATTCCATCTGCTACTTGTTCAGTAAGGAAATCGACCAATGCTCCTTCCACCTTGGTCGATGGATCCAAAGTGCAGACACGCAGACTCTTCGACCAATCGAAAGTGATAATCAAACGTTCGAAGACTGCATGCGCACAATGCTCACCTTTTAAGAGCCTTTTCAGCGAACCTAAACCTGTCTCATCCAACACTTCAAAGAAGAAGTCCTTGCTGGTAGAACATTGGTTTCCGTCATTTACACTAAATCTATATGTAACACTACACAACTCATGGATACTCCCGAGGGAAAACCTAAAATACAGACGATCGTCGTCTGGGCGAATCACTCGTTTGCCCGTCACTTCAGGCATTGTTACTCCATCTTTTTCCCAGAACAGCGTTGCACTTACTCCTTCATTTGCATTTTCTACTAACAGCTGTACTGATATCTCTTCCCCAAGCACCGGACGATATGGATATCGCTCATATCCATAGTCTTCAAAATGATGTGTCCCACAGGGCATATGTACGAGTCGCACTAAATCGCTCCCTTCTTCAAGCATGAGCCTTAACGCTGTCTCGCTCCACCACATGCAGGGGTAAGATGATGTCACGCTTAGTGATGCCATCCACGGCCTCTATGACTACTTCCGCTGCTGCAGCACCCTTAGCGGTAATATCTTGATGCACGGTGGTAATGCTGGGCAAACACATGGTGGCCAATGGTACATCATCAAAGCCCATTACAGACAAATCATCAGGTACAGACCATCCCAAGGCGGTCAAGCCGTTGATCAATCCCATTGCCATAATGTCAGCTGTAACAAAAACTGCTGTTTCACCGTTGGCTCGCTCTGCTATTTCCGTTGCCAGTTTGTAACA
>JAAZLW010000227.1 GCA_012799135.1 Bacillota bacterium
CGAAAAAAACCACAAGCAGTATTGTGGCTTCTCAAGGACCTAATGCCTATTGAGCTACCCCATACTCTCTTTAACGCCGACGAGGTTAGCTGACGGGTTCGGACCAAAGAGTGACCCTACCTGATGTCGATCAGGATTCACCCCAACAACTCGGGTCCCCCGTTCCGCCGGAGCGGATTAGGCGTCTTAGTACTTATAGCTTCACGCATATGTCATTGTTGTTGGTTGGAGCCAACGTTTAGGTTCCAATATAGCACAGGGGGTAGGCTGTGTCAAATATGAGATCGCGTCAAGATACTGTAGGTTAAGAAAGAAGAGATGCATCCCACCGTCCTTGATGGCTTCGTTAGGTGGTGCTTATTGTGCTGATGGCCCTTAGCGCCCTTCTAAGGGACGCTGTAGAGCCCCGTAGTGCCGGCATGTTGTCAAACACTTCCCACGAGACTTTCCGCAACTGCTCTCGCTGACTCGGTATGTCATAGCGAACAGCTTTGGTTAACGTCAGATCCGGCGCAGCTTGTTGCAGCACATAATCCCGAACAGAAATGCCGTTAGCCTTCATGGCTCTTAACTTAGATATCCGATCAGCCCCTGGTTCGCTCCAGGCCATCGGGCGGCTGCTAAGTCGTGCGGACAGCACGTGGCTTACGTGACCCTCAGCACTACAACCGATGACATCGGGGGCCTCCGTCTTCCAAGCGTAAATCCCGTCCCAGTTGCCAACCAAGTACTTCCGGCATCGAGCTACGCGTTCTTCTTCGGTCTCTGTTGCCGCCTTCTTCCGGGCCTTTTTCAGTACAGATTTGGCTGCATCAAGATTGAACCCCTCTACCGCTTGTCGTAGCTCACTGCGCAATTCCGGGCAGAATGCAAGCGACTCATTAATGCACTTGTTAATGTGGTACCTGTCCAGCAGGAAGACTGCCCCTAGGTAATCGGCTAAGCCCTTTATCCATAGTGCTCCGTCACCGGAAACGAAAAGCTTTTCGATTGAATCAATGTCATAGTCACTGTCAATACCGTCGTAAACGTCTTGGCAGAGGGCTTCGTTGTCTTTATAAAGTCCGGCTGTATAGCGAACATTACTGAGACATTTTCGCTTGCCCAAAGAGGGACCGTAACCCTCGGTTGTGTAGACAAGTTTGGCCAAGGCTGTTCCGCCTTCTTGCCGATGCACATGGTCCTCATCAGCTTGTACATGTAGAACTCGCGCCTGAGCTTTGGGGCCTCTGCTACAACTGGTGTGATTATCCAAAGAGGTGCGGCGAACCATATTCATCACTGTTTGACCACTTAGATCGCATTCTGGAGAGGATAGACACACCTGCTTGCCAGCTTTGCGATAAGATACATCCGTTGCCGAATCCACTAAGTTTGCCCTGACAGCTAGATCAGTCTTGGCATGAGGCTGAAGGCCTGCTGCCAGGTCAATCAGATGAGCATATCCCCCGGTCTTCTTGTTGTGGTAATAAGTCCGCTTGAAGGTCATTTCGCCAAATGTCGTGAGTACGCTCTTGACCTCATCCTTGCGCTCTACTATCCAGTTCTTCCGTTCCTTAGGATTCGCTTTCAGCCATGCATCTGCACCTTCCAGTACTTCTCTGCAAATCATCTTCCCCGTATTATCCAACTCTTTTTTTAGCTCCAGCTGAAAGGAGGGATAGTCCATCTCGCCATCCAGCAAGTCCAATACCTTTTCCGCAACCTGCAGGAACTCCTCAAATAGATGCTGAATCAATTCCATAGAGATCTCACTCCTTGGAGCACTTGATGCTCTGCCATGAGGA
>JAAZLW010000025.1 GCA_012799135.1 Bacillota bacterium
AAGAGATATGATACAGTCAAGCCATGGCAACTGTTAGGGATGATGGGGCGAGTTTTCCTCTATTGGCGAGGTGCCGGCGGGGCTGCCGTTAATTGAAAAACGGTCCATTTCGGCCAAGAGATCATGCAAGAGTCGCAGTTGCTCGTGTTTTAGTCTAACAATGCGATTGACCTTCTCACTCAGCTGGACGGCTTTTGTGCGCATGGCCAACTCCCGATATTCATGGCGCAGAAGCAGGGTCTCTATCTCAATTAGCTTTTCGGTGATTTTGTCATGCATGGGGGACACCTCCCGGGGCTGGTTTGGGATCAAACGGATCAATATAACTCTATGCCCGGGGCCGAACGAACGCCACCCCTTTAGCCCCTATGAGGTGAAACTCAGAGGAATTTGACCAGCTCGACAAAGGCTATGCATTCACCGTTGACTAGGCGTAGGCCGGTTCTAAAATGATCGACCAGAGAAGTTACCATCAATAGATCCAGATCTTGGGCAGCCTCTTGCTGACGCAGAATCGGGTGAGTTTTTACCCGCTGCTCACAATAACACTCGCCCCTGACACTGCAGACAATGCGGATCTGATTGGGTTCGGTCAGAAAAACTAGCCTCAATCGGTGGGGCTCCAAGTTGCGGTAAGAGAAATGAATTAGGTTACGGCAGGCCTCCGTCAGTGCCGCCTTATATCCAGCTATATCGCAGAGATCCAGTCCTGCCTTATCAAATACGTCTCCCAAAGCCAATCTGGGAATAGTCAGATAACGCTCATTAAGGGGGAGCAGTAACTCTACCTGTCCTAATTGGTCCTTTGGTAGACAGTTAGCCATCTAGGTCGCCTCTTTGTCATCTGCAGTGTTCTTTCCAACCAAACCTTACCCAGTCAAGCTCGATTCCAAACAGTCAGCTTAGCTATCTTTAGCAAAGTAGCTGACTAGATGATTAGCTTTTGTGCATACTAGCCGAGAGGGGGCAATGCCTTGTATCTAGTTATCTTGGGCTGTGGCAAGCTAGGTAGTATGTTAGCCAATCTGCTTTCTCGCGAAAAGCACAATATTGTCGTAATCGACAAAGACTCCGCTGCGTTTCAGTTGCTGGATTCAGCCTTTAATGGGATTACCATCTTGGGCAACGGTATTGACGTAGATGTTCAGCGGAAGGCCGGCGTCGATGGGGCTGATGCTTTTGTCGCGGTCAGCGGTAATGATGCTACCAACCTGATGGCTGCCCAGGTCGCCCGGCGTGTATATCATGTGCCTAAGGTAGTGGCCCGGGTATCGGATAGTGAGAATGAGAGCCTATATCACTATTTTGGTATTGAAACCGTTTTTCCTATCCAGAGTGAAGCGATAGAGATCCGTGATCGGATTTGTACTAGGTCTGTGCAGCGTTACTTGCTATTGGAGAAACCTAAGCTAGAGGTAATTCGAGCCAAAGTAAAGCCTGAGGCGGTAGGTAAAACGGTGAAGCAATTGTCTATCCCAGGCCAGGTGATAATCAGTCTGATCATCAGAGCCGATGGAGCTTTGGTTCCAAAGCCAGATACTCCTTTCAAGGAACACGATGAAGTGATCGTCACCTTATCCATGAATCACGTCGGTGCGCCACGGAAGTGGCTGGAGATCTAGGAGGTGCCCGGAGGATGCAGATTGCCATAGCCGGAGCCGGAAAGGTTGGCTATTATCTTGCCAAGTCCCTAATCGATAGGCATCAAGTCACCCTCATTGAAAGAGACCGGGACCTATGTGAGAAAGTGGCGGAGGATCTAGGTATTACTGTAGTGGTTGGTGATGCGGTCAAACTCAGGGTGCTGGAAGATGCAGAGGTTAGACGGGCTGACGTATTTGTGGCTGCTACCGGCAAAGATGAAGCTAATCTGATCGCCAGCCAGATTGCCCAAGACCACTTGCAGGTGCCAAAGGTCATAGCTCGAGTGAATAACCCCCGCAACGAACCGGTTTTTCGCGCCCTTAACATACCCATAACCGTCAGTAGTACTGCTGTTATCACTCAGCTAATCCAACAGGAAGTCTCAGTAGCGGATATCCGCACTCTTCTCACCTTGGAGCGAGGTAATCTGGCCATCGTGGAAGTGCAGCTAGCCGAAGATGCACCGGTGGCCGACAAGATGGTGGCTGATATTGCGGGTAACTTGCCCAGAAACTGTGTCTTGGTGACATTAATGCGGGAAGAGGCTGTGATTATTCCCCGGGGGGATACAGTATTAGCCGCAGGTGACAGAGTATTGGCCATTACTACTTTAGACAAAGCCGCTGACCTGCAAAAGGCTTTGGTGGGTCATTGAGCTTCTGAGCGCAACCAGAAGCGAAAGGGAGTCCTGGTGTCGAAGTGCCGAGTCAGGAGTATCAACGTATTCTAGCTTATTTGGGTTTACTGATTTTGGGAATTGGCGTGATTTTGCTCACTCCACTTGCCGTGTTCTTGCTGGAGTCCCTGACATGGGATGATGCCTGGCCTTTCTTGATAACCGGAGCCGGTAGCATGCTGATCGGATGGGGCTTGTGGCAGGTCTTTCAGGGCCAGGCCAGTCAATCTTTGTCCTCCCGGGAAGCGGCGGTAATTATGAGTACCGGTTGGCTTGTGGCTATGATTCTCGGAGGCCTACCCTTCATGCTCGGGGGTCAACTGCTTTGGCTGGACAGTCTATATGAAGCTATGAGCGGGTGGACCGGCACCGGCCTGACTATGTTTAGCCAAGTTGAGACAGTGCCCTCTGTCTATCTTCTCTGGCGTAGTATTATGGAGTATCTGGGGAGTGCCGGGTTTGCAGTGATGATGCTTTCATCTATAATCGGTCCCCAGGCAATTGGCCTTTACCAGGCCGAGGCCCGCAGTGACCATTTGGTCCCTAGCATTCTAGATACTGCTCGTCTTTTCATGAAGATGTACGGACTGTATTTGGTAGTAGGTACAGCACTTTACCGACTGCTGGGAATGAGCCTGTTTGATGGTTTGAATCATGCTATGGCCGCCTTATCTGCCGGTGGTTTCTCTACCCATACCAAAAGCATCGGCTTTTTTGACAGCGTTTCAGTGGAATTGGTGACCATCCTTTTGATGCTCTTGGGCTCCAGCAACTTCTCAATTCATTACTCGTTTTATGGGAAACGCGGTTGGCAAGCTCTGCGGGATAATGAAATCTATACTCTGCTGATTTTGCTGGGTATACTGATCCCTTTGACTTACCTGGGGATTCGCCTTTCGTATGGCAGCTTTCCCCAAACTCTGCGGATTGCTGCCTTTCAGGCTATCTCAGCCAGTACCACCACGGGATTTGGCACAGTGGATCTATCTCGCTGGGGGGACCTCTCTCTTTTTGCCCTTACCTTACTCATGATTGCCGGTGGCGGAACCGGTGGTACTGCCGGTGGTCTCAAGCTTTCGCGCTTGGCCGCTTTGTGGCAGGCCGCGGTGTGGACTGTGCGACATAGGCTCTATCCGGAGCGAGTGGTAGTGCGGCATGCCG
>JAAZLW010000228.1 GCA_012799135.1 Bacillota bacterium
ATAGTTAAATAAATAACCAAAATTGAAAGCCACAAAGACGTTATGGGTGGAACATAACTTTTTGTGGCTTTATGCTTACGAGGTTAGCTGTCGGGTTAGGAGTAGCTGCCCCTACTAAGTAAGATTAGTTTCACCCCAAAAATGGTTCCCCCGTTTCTAACGAATTCAGCATCAAATTTTTTAACCTGTATGACCTGCGATATTATTATTATCAACTATATTATCAACTATTTTTATCAACTATTATTATCAACAGTATTATCAACTATTGTTATTAACTTAGTGGCTTTAATTCTATTAATTAATAAATAAATACTTTTTTATTATACAGTAAAATGCCGGCAAAGTCGATATTACGACGATTTAAACATAAATAAAAAACCTCGAATACACTTTACACGTGCTTCAAGGCTTCTGATTTCTATTATGGTGGGTTTGAGTGGACTCGAACCACCGACCCCTGCGATGTCAACGCAGTACTCTAACCAGCTGAGCTACAAACCCACATTATGGTGCCGAAGACCGGAATCGAACCGGTACGGGGTTATAGGCCCCGCGGGATTTTAAGTCCCGTGCGTCTGCCTGTTCCGCCACTTCGGCTTAGTTGGAGGCGGCACCCAGATTCGAACTGGGGAATAAAGGTTTTGCAGACCTCTGCCTTACCACTTGGCTATGCCGCCATATGGAGCGGAAGACGGGACTTGAACCCGCGGCCCCCACCTTGGCAAGGTGGTGTTCTACCACTGAACTACTTCCGCATGCCACCTGGTGCCGAGAGCCGGAATCGAACCAGCGACACGGGGATTTTCAGTCCCCTGCTCTACCGACTGAGCTATCTCGGCTTAAATGGCGGAACCGACGGGACTTGAACCCGCGATCTCCGGCTTGACAGGCCGGTGTGTTAAACCGACTACACCACGGTTCCGCATGGTGGGCGAAACAGGACTTGAACCTGTGACCCCCTGCTTGTAAGGCAGGTGCTCTCCCAGCTGAGCTATTCGCCCAAAAAAGCCCTTTGGGTAAGTCGCATGACCAATTATAGCATCCCTTTTGCTCGAAGTCAACAAGAAGGAGCATCATCGCCTTCTCTTTTCAGCCCTACCAAACCGGTGCCACGCCGATGGTCATGATTTTGTAAACCAGTTGGCCTGCCGGTACCTCCACCTTGACTATGTCACCTACCTTGCGGCCGAGAATGGCTTGAGCCACAGGGGAACGGTGGGAGATACGGCTGGCAGCAGGATCGGCCTCCACCGACCCTACGATCATGAACTCCAACTCTTCCCCGGTTCTTATGTCGCATAGTCGCACTCGATGGCCGACCTGCACCTCGTCGGTGGTCATTTCCCTGCCATCAATTACTTGAGCGTTTTTCAGCAGATTCTCCAAAGTTTGAATGCGGCTTTCGATGAAGGCCAGTTCCATCTTGGATACCTCATAGTCAGGATTTTCCCACGTACATCCTGCGGCCAAGGCCTCCCGCAAGACTGTGGCCTCCTTACGTCTTACCCTCTTTAGATGGGCCAAATCCGCCTCCAGTTTGCGTACTCCCGCCAGAGTAAGAAAGACATCTTTTTCAACCATCGGGAATCTCAACTCCTTGCCTACTACCTGTAGCAGTATATTCACCAATTACCATCGACTTGCTGGAGAAACCTTCCACGGTCATGCCCCAGGATAAACGTAAACCGATGTGTTTATCCTATTTCCAAGAAGGGGTGAAGAGAGGATGGTTTGAATGCGTAGTCTATGGAATGGCAGTATCAGTTTTGGTTTGGTCAACATACCCGTGAAACTGTATGCCGGTACATCCAGTAACGACATCAAGTTCAACTACCTCCACAGTGTCTGCCATACGCCCATCAAGTACCAAAAGACCTGCCCCACTTGCGCAAGAGAGGTTACCGAGGAGGAAATCGTCAAGGGCTATGAATTCGCGAAAGCTCAGTATGTAATCATGGATGAAGGCGATTTTGAAGCCACAGCACCAGACAAGACCCGCTCCATCGATATTCTTGACTTTGTTCAATTGGCACGAATCGATCCAGTCTATTTCCAGCGGACCTACTACCTGGAACCCGGGGAGACGGGACTCAAGGCCTATCATTTGCTAAAAAGAGCCATGCTGGAAAAGCAGCAGATCGCCATTGCCAAGATCGTGATTCGAGCCCGGGAAAATCTGGCTGCGCTGCGGGTTTATGGCCCCGGATTAGCCCTAGAGACCATGTATTACCCCGGTGAGATCCGGGCTATTGAAGAGTTGGCACAGGTGATCACAGAACCTGAGATCAATGAGCGGGAATTGGAGATGGCCATGATGCTGATTGACAATCTGACCACAGAGTTTGTCCCGGAAAAATACCACAATGAGTATCAAAATATGCTGGCCAATATCATCGAGCAAAAGGTTGCCGGTCAAGAGGTCACTCCCGCTCCGCCGCTACCGGCCGCAGGCAAGGTCATCGACCTGATGGCGGCATTAGAAGCCAGCGTCCAGGCCACAAAAGCCAAGGCAAAAGAAGTGGAAGAACTACCGATGGGTCAGGATGCGGCACGCCTTAAGGCCAGACGCAAGGGCCGGCAGAAACAGAAAACCGAGGAAACAGGCTAAGTGATGTTCAGTCTACCGTCACTCAGGCCAATGTTGGCCTCAACAGCCGATCCCTTTGATTCCGATATGTTCCTGTTTGAGCCCAAATGGGACGGATTTCGCTGTCTTGCCTATATGGGAAATAATGCTACCATCTTGCAGAGTCGCAATGGTGTGAATCTTACTCACCGATTCCCGGAGCTTTCTTTTCTACACCGGCAGGTTAAGGTCATTCCGGCGATTCTAGATGGAGAGATCATTGCTTTCCATCAAGGGCGGGAGGTTTTTCATCTACTTTTGCAGAGGATGCGGGAACGACCTAAGGCTAGCATCAGTCCTGGGGATGTACCGGCACTTTTCGTCGCCTTCGATATCCTGTACAGTGAGGGAGAATCCATCCTCCACCTCCCATTGCAAGAGCGAAAAGAGCTGCTCAACCAAGGTGTCATGGCCAATGAATATCTAATAGTAAATAGCTATGTGTACCACTCGGGACAGGTGTTCTTTGAAGCAGCTGTAGCCCAAGGTAGAGAAGGTATCATGGCCAAGAGACTAGATAGTCCTTATCTGCCCGGCAAGCGCACCCGGTTATGGCTGAAGATCAAACCCTTGAGGACAACAGAAGCCTTGGTAATCGGCTTCATCCCTAAGGCCAACGACAGCTTTGCTTCTTTAGCCTTAGGGCAGTATTTGCGTAGCAGCCGCCAGCTGGTCTATGTAGGCAATGTGGGGACTGGGTTTACCGAAAACACGATGCGGGAGATTCGAGCCGATCTTAAACCACTACAACCCCAAGAGCAACCGAAAGTCCAACGACTCCCACATAGCCTACCTGGGCTGACTCTGGTCAGACCCGAAATGGTGGTAGAAATCAGTTATCTGGAGTACACTCCCGCGGGCAACCTTCGACATCCCACCTATCGGTACCGGCGGGACGATATTGAGCCCCACCAATGTGTTTTCCAGGGATTGGGTCAGATTTAGTGAGGAGAATTAGTGGTGGAACAGCAGCAAACGGTGTTCATTGACGGGCAAGAGCTATCGATCACCAATTGGGAAAAAGTCCTTTGGCCAGAGACAGGGTATACCAAAGGAGACTTGATCCGCTACTATAGCCTGGCTGCACCTTATCTTCTGGCCCACCTACGAGACCGTCCACTTACTGTTACCCGCTACCCCCACGGCATTGGGGGGAAGTCCTTCTACCAGAAGAACTGCCCCCAATACGCCCCAGCCTTTGTCGAAACCGTTACTGTAAAGGGCGATCAACCCAACAAAACCATAAACTATATCTTGGCGCAAAATAGACCAACCCTGGTTTGGTTAGCTAATCAGGCGTGTATTGAGCTTCATCCTTGGTTATCTCTTCACAGTCGTTCCCAATACCCCGACTGGCTCGTGTTCGATTTGGATCCAGCGGAAGGTTGCGATTTTGACGATGCGAGAGAGATCGCCTTTCTTGTCAAGAAAGCCTTAGATGAACTGGGGTTATTATCCTATCCGAAGCTCTCGGGAGCCACCGGAATCCACATCTATGTTCCCATAAAACCCAAATACGCCTATCAAGTCACCAGTGGATTTGTGGGCAGTGTGGGAAGAATCCTGGAAGCAGTCTATCCGGCTAAAATCACGACAGAGAGGTTGGTCAAGAATCGTACCGGCCGAGTCTACATTGATCATCTGCAGAACCTTCTAGGCAAAACCCTCGCCGCTCCTTATAGCCCTCGCCCCCGTCCTCAAGCCCCTATCTCGACCCCGGTAACCTGGCAAGAACTGGGGAGAGTCTATCCTCACCAGTTTCATCTAGGCAATATCTTGGAGCGATTACAGAATACACCTGATCTTTTTGCTCCGGTTCTAGGGCCGGGCCAATCGCTGGATAAGGCTCTATTGGACATCGGGGTCACGGTGACTTGACCCCGGTTCAATTACTAGCCGAAACTGACAGCATGACCTTGCCCTGATAGAGCCATACTAACATTGGAGGTGACGTATGTGGCTAATCGGAGCAGACTGGCCTCCGAACGGCTGAAAATGGAGGCAGCAGAGGAAATTGGGTTCGCCGATAAGGTAAGAGAGAGCGGCTGGGAAAACGCTACAACTAAAGAGATCGGGCTGATGGTCCGAGAAATGATCCGGCGCGGAGAAAACGCCCTTCTCCAGAAAAAGCAACCGGATCAAGATCAAACTTAGTCACTCTGCCGCCAATCCAGGCATAAACCTCCCCGGTCCGTGGCATCCTAGAAGCAAACCTCGCAACTTGTCTCTTTTTCCTACATATCCCCTTTTCGGGGGATATGAAAGGAGGTCATCCATGGCGAAACGCTCCCGAGAAACAGTTGTCCCTCGGGCAGAATCAGCTCTGGATGAGTTCAAGTACGAGGTCGCTAACGAACTGGGTCTCCTGGAGAAGATCAAATCCCAAGGTTGGGGTGAAATGACTACCCGGGAAGCCGGTCGAGTAGGCGGCCAAATGGTCCGTAGGCTAATCCAAGCCGCTGAGGAATCCCTTGCAGACGAAAACAAGGCAGACCGAAGCTAGGTTCTAATCTATGCCACGCAGAAGCAAGGAAACCACTTGCCTAAGGGGTAGTAATCTTCAGGAACGGCCGGACAGGGCAGGAAAAGGGAGTTTCCTGCCCATTCTCTCTAGGCTTCTGCCTTGGGTAGGACAAAACCAAAGGTCGCTCCTTCACCGAGTTTACTGGTAGCAAACACTTCCCCTCCATGGTTTTCGATAATACCCCGGGCAATCGAAAGCCCTAACCCCGTTCCTTCTTTACTTTTCTCCCGTGCCTTATCCACTTTATAGAAGCGATCCCATACATAGGGGAGCTGTTCTGGGTTAATGCCCCTACCCGTGTCCATGACTCTCACCATCACTCGGTTCTCAGTTGAACCAGTGGATATAGTTACAACACCACCTGGGTCTGTATGGCGCAGGGCATTGTCGATGAAATTAGTCAGAACCTGTTGCAGCCGATCACTATCGCCCCACACCAAGAGTTCACTTTCCTTGCCTGCAGACAGCTCACACCTCAGCTCCAAATTCTTTCGCTGGGCTTGGGGTTCGAAAATATTCTTGACTCTGTGGACCAAATCCCGGATATCCAAAAGGTCAAAAGTAATAGACATGCTTCCAGACTCTAGTTTGGCCAGATCCAAAATGTCATCGATCAGGCGATTAAGTCGCAACGCTTCTTCCCGAACAATCCCCAGATAGCGATTCCTGGTTTGATCATCCTGCACAGTTCCATCGAGTAAAGGCTCCACAAAACCCCGAATTGAAGTAAGTGGTGTGCGAAGCTCATGGGTAACATTGGCCAGAAAGTCCCGACGCATATTCTCCAGGCGCCTTGCTTCGCTTACATCCTGTAGGAGAATCACGCTACCTACCCGTTCATTGCCCCGGCGAATTGGACTAGCATACGCCCTTAGTACCACCAGGGGATATGGTGATACATCAAGGGCTTCCACCTGTCCCGTGGCACTGACCCGATGGAGCAGATCAAGCAATGGTACAGGCAAATCGTTCATCTTCAGCTTGTCCAAAGGAATATGACCTGCCCGCAGGAGCTGCCCGGCCTGGGAGTTGATCCACAGGAGATTGTTGTCATTATCGGCAGCGATCACTCCTTCATCGATGCCCGTAACGATACTTTGAAACTTATCCCTCTCTTCCTGCAAGTCACCGAGGCTCTTTTCCAGCTTCTCTGCCAGTAGGTTGATCGCTTGGCCCAGTTCACCTACCTCATCTTTGGTCTCGATGGGTACCCGCTGATCGAATATTCCTCGAGTCATCTCTTGGGCTAGACTAGTCATAGCTCTTAAGGGCCCAGTGATATTCCGAGACAGCCCAACACCCACCAAATTGGATGCAAGCAGAGCAAACGCTGATGCTGCCAGAACCAATCGGCGGACATGGGCGAGGGTTTGCTCCACCGCCGATACCGGTGAATTCATGAACAAAGCACCCAGAACCTGGTTGCCCACCGTCACCGGTACTGCTACAGTGATCATGGGCATATTAAACCGCCCTGTTCGCCCTCTGCGAGTTACTATGGTCCCTTTCATAACATCATTGAACTCATCCGCATCCAGCTGAATACCTTCCCACTCCACCGATCCCTTTGATGCTGCCACGATTAGACCAGAACGGTCAACCACCCAAACTTGTGCTCCTAAGAACTCCCCCATGTTCTCCAACACAAACCTGGCCTGGTAGCTCAAAGCTCGCCCTTGTGCTACATCCTTAACGACCTTGGCCACAGCTTGTCCCCGTGTGATCAGTACTCGTTCCTGCTCTGTAAACAGATAATCCGACAACAGACGGGAAAATAACACACCCAACACTGCCAGGCTCAGCACTGTGACGGCAACATAGGAGACAACCAGCTTCGTTCTAATGCTGCGTCTTGCTAACACCGCCTTCGGCCTCCTGCTGCTCTTCAAATTTGTAACCAACACCCCAGACAGTGGCGATACTCCACGGCTTGGGCTCTGCCGATACCAGTTTCTGTCGTAAACGTTTAATATGAGCATCTACTGTTCGCCCATCACCGACGAAGTCATAGCCCCAAACCTGTGACAGGATCTGCTCTCTTGTATAGGTCCATCCTGGTCTTTCAGCCAGAAAAACCAGAAGGTCGAATTCCTTTGGGGTAAGAGATGCCGGCTGATCATCGACCAGCACCTCATGGCGAGCCACATCAATGTGTAAACCCGGAAACTCCAGGATCTTGGCCCCTTCTTTTTCTCGGTTTACCCGGCGCAAGATCGCCTTTACCCGAGCCACCACTTCTACAGGGTTAAAGGGTTTCACGACATAATCATCAGCACCTAACTCCAGACCTAGGATCCGATCATAGTCCTCTCCCTTAGCTGTCAGCATGATGATGGGGACGAAACTCTCCTGCCTAACTGCCCGGCAGACCTCCCACCCATCAAGTCTAGGCATCATCACATCAAGAATCAACAAGTCTGGTTTGCTCTCCCTGGTCTGTCTTAGTGCCTCAGAGCCGTCTCGGACCGTCACCACCTGATACCCGTCCTTGGTCAAGTACAAAGTTAATAGTTCCAGTACATTGGGATCATCATCAGCGATCAGGACCTTCCCTTTCGCCACCGGCTTCCACTCCCCTTACACCAGTCTTCTCGTGTCCCAAGTATATCACGGAGTTTTTGGAACAGCAAAAACCCGCCACGTAGATGGCGGGTTGCTAGTCTTAGTGGCAGCCGGCCAGCTGAGACTAATCGATACCTACTTGTTTGCTGAGAAAACTGGCAGCAGTCTCAGCGACTTTACGTTCAAACTCACCGAGCTCACGGTCGGTAGCCGCTAGAAGCACTGTCCCTAACAGATCGCCAGTAGGGCTAATGATAGGGGCAACCACCAAAGACCGTAATTCATAGTCCTTGGGCCATTCCAGATAAGACTCTTTCTGCAAATGCTCAGCCTGGGCAATAATGGACTTACGTTCAATGGCAACCTTCTTGAGGGCATTGCTGACCATACGTTCCTGCATACTTTTGACAGCTTCGCTACTGGCAATCACCTGGTCTTTGTCCGTGATCAGTGCCTGGCAATCAGTCGACTCTTCTAACGCTTCGACATATCCTTCAGCTTCTGTCCGCAGGCCCCAAAGGGGAGAAAATTTCTTTAAGACAATCTCGCCATTGGCCTCTGTGAAAATCTCAATAGCGTCCCCTTCATCGATCCTAAGCTGCTTCCTCAGTTCCTTTGGTACCACGACCCGCCCAAGTTCATCTATTCTACGCACGATGCCTGTTGCTTTCATCGATCCGACCTCCTCGCTAATATTCTGACCAGCCAAACCAAATTCATACTACAGATGACGGTCAAGCGGGAGGCGAACTAAATCTCACAAGACTATCCCTTAAGCAAGATAAATGAAGCGCAAAACAAACAATATGGCCAGTACGTGGACGAGCCAATGGGCTTCTTTACCCTTGCCTGACAGTACTTTGATGGCGCTGTAGCTGATAAACCCGAAGGCAATCCCAGTAGCAATACTAAAGGTAAAGGGCATCCCCACTGCTGTAATCAGAGCTGGAATAGCCTCGGAGAAGTCATTCCAGTCGATATTCACAATAGAGCCCATCATCATGGCGCCAACTACGATTAGAGCCGGCGCTGTAGCTGCTGATGGCACGATACTGACAAGCGGCAAGAACAACAGTGACAACAAGAACATGGCGGCCGTTGTCAAAGCAGTCAGTCCCGTTCTACCACCTGCAGCCACTCCACTGGCAGATTCCACATAGGTCGTTACTGTCGGAGTACCGAAGAAAGAACCTGCGATAGTGCCTATTGCGTCAGTCATGAGTGCGCGTTCTGCCCGAGGCAAACGCCCCTCCTCATCCAGAAAGCCGCCCCTGGCCGATACGCCAATCAGTGTCCCTACCGTATCGAACATATCGACAAACAAGAAAGCGAAGATGATATCAAGAATCCCCCAAGAGAGAGCTCCCCGAATATCAAGCTTAAACAAAACCGGGGTCCATAGACTCAAGCTTGGCCACTGGATAATCCCTTTAGGCAGAGGAGTAACCCCAAAGGGAATACCTACAGCCGTGGAGATTAAGATCCCCCAGAGGATACCACCTTTTACGCCCCTAGCCAGCAGAATACTAGTCACCAAAAGGCCAATAGCCGCGACTATGGCAGGAGGATTAGTAAACCGACCAACGGTCAGGTATGTAGCTGCATCAGGAACGATAAACTCGGCACTCTTAAAGCCGATAAAGGCGATAAAGAGCCCTATACCTGCTCCAATAGCACTCTTGAGAGAGGCCGGTACGGAGTTGATGATTGCTTCTCTAACCTTGGTAAAAGTCAGTATCAGAAAGACAACACCAGAGATAAATACAGCTCCCAGAGCTGTCTGCCATGGCATACCCATTCCTAGCACTATAGAGTAGGTGAAATAAGCATTGAGGCCCATCCCAGGGGCCAAAGCAAAGGGATAGTTGGCCAAAAAGGCCATCAAGACAGTGGATAATACCGTGGAAGCAATTGTAGCATACATTACTGCAGCAAACGGCATACCGGTCTCTTGACAGATGGAGGGATTCACGAAAATAATGTAGGCCATGGTCATAAATGTAGTTATCCCTGCCATGACCTCAGTTCTAACATCTGTCCCCCGCTCCCGGAGATGAAATGTCCTTTCTAGAAATCCTTCATCTGCAACATTCCTTGGTTTGTTCACGTCACTACCTCCTACGAAATCATGAAATCACGCACTTCTTCTTCAACGAGTTACTGGGTTATTCCTTCTGCATTTGCATCCTTATGCAAGATTCTCCGGCAAATGATAGATTTGCCTATCTTACTGCCAGAGTATTCCTTGCCAACCACCTGACCGGAGGATTCTTTTCAAGAGAAAGAGAAAGGCTTCTCTGTAAGTATTCCATAAACATAGTTGACACATGCTAGACTAGACTAACGGAGGGATCAATGTGACAAGAGCCTATGACTGCATAGTGGTAGGAGCAGGCCCCGCCGGCTCCACTGCCGCTACGCAATTGGCGCAAGACGGTGTCCGGGTGCTCGTCTTGGAACAAGATACTCTGCCACGCTACAAAGCGTGTGCCGGCGCGGTATCCGGTAGAGCAACCGGTCTGCTCACACTCGATTTTTCGTCTGTGGTGGAGGATGTAATTCACAAGGTCAAAGTGCGGTGGGCAAATGCCGATACTGCACCGATAGAGTATGTCTCCAAAACCCCGATCGCTTATCTGGTAATGCGTACTAGCTTCGATCAGTTGCTGGTACAGGAGGCAATCACTGCGGGTGCCATAATCCATGATGGTGAAAAGGTCCAAGCCATAGACCTACAACCCGAGCATGTAGCGGTACAGACCACCCACTCCACCTATAAGGCAGCTACACTGATTGGCGCCGATGGTGCGGTAGGCATCGTCGCGCGGCAGAGTGGACTTTATCTAGCTAAGTCCAGTGGTATCGCCCTGGAGATAGAAGCATCAGTGCCACCCGACCAACTGGCTAAATGGAAGAATACCGTCTTGGTCTCATATGGCATCCCCCGGCATGGCTATGGCTGGCTCTTTCCCAAATCCCAGCATCTATCCCTGGGTATGGGCACCTTTTCACCCCGCCGCCGGGAGTTTGTCAGCGATTTCTCGGCCTTCACTGACTCGTTAGGGATCCCCTGGGAGTGGCAGGATCTTAAGGCACATCCCATCCCTTTAGGGGGTAGGGATCGACGTTTCTGCTTGCCGAGGCTGCTTCTGGTCGGTGACGCTGCCGGCCTTGCTGACCCGCTCTCGGGCGAAGGCATAGCCCATGCCCTGCATAGCGGCTTGGTGGCTGCCGATAGTGTCTTGGCTAGCTTGGACTCGGGGGATTTCTCCATGCATAGCTATCAGACCGCCATAGAGCAAGAGATCAATAGTAATCTGCGGGTAGCCAAACAGCTTTCAAACGCTTTCTATACTCTACCCAAGGTATTCTTCCACCTGTTCTTAACAAGCCAAGAGATCCTTGCCTGGTATTTCCAACTCGTACAAGGAGACCGAGATTACCAGGATGTCTGGGAGCTGGTTAGGAAGCTCCTCAAGCCCCAAGGATTGCTCAAATGGCGGGAACATGGTGAATATCCGACCCAGTAACCAGGTCGATTGCGAAATGGCATTGTGAAATGGCAATGTGGCGATATAGTAGTTTGGCCACTGTCACTTATTGTTTTTTTGACCAGCACCCCCTTGACAAGACGTGGTATTTGTATATATTAGAAATTAGTAGCACTCGACTTCATTGAGTGCTAACAGTCAAGACTGCTAATAAATTGCCATGGGAGGTATGTTGGATGCTTAAGCCACTAGCAGATAGGGTTGTGGTCAAAGCCATTGAACAGGAAGAAAAAACGAAAGGTGGCATCGTACTACCGGATACGGCCAAGGAGAAGCCACAGGAAGGTGAAGTAGTCGCCATAGGACCAGGTAAGCTGCTAGATAACGGAAAGCGGGCACCTATGGAGGTAAAGGTGGGTGACCGAGTGGTTTACGCTAAGTATGGCGGCACTGAGATCAAGATTGAGGGAGAGGAATATCTCATCCTTAGAGAGTCAGATATTCTGGCCATCCTATGAGTTTGAATAACTTACTGTGAGGAGGTTTTCTTATGGCTAAGCAACTCATATTTGAGCTTGACGCTCGACGAGCACTGGAGCGAGGAGTAACAGCCGTCACCAATGCGGTAAAGGTCACTCTCGGACCCCGTGGTCGTAATGCAGTCTTGGAACGCAAGTATGGATCACCGATCATCACCAAGGATGGAGTCACCGTAGCCAAAGAGATAGAGTTGAAAGACCCCTATGAAAATATGGGGGCACAGCTCTGCCGAGAGGTTGCCTCCAAAACCAATGATGTGGCCGGCGATGGCACCACCACTGCCACGGTGCTCGCCCATGCCATAGTCACTGAAGGGCTAAAAAACGTAGCCGCCGGAGCCAACCCCATTGCACTCAAACGAGGCATCGATAAAGCAGTTAAGGTTGCTGTAGACGAGATTCAGCGGGTCGCTATCCCGGTGGAAGGTAAGGAAAACATTGCCCATGTTGGCGCCATCGCCGGTAATGACAAATACATCGGTGAACTGATCAGTGAAGCTATGGAGAAAGTAGGTAAGGATGGAGTCATCACGGTAGAGGAAGGCAAAGGCACTGGTACGAGGGTAGAAGTTGTGGAAGGAATGGAGTTCGATCGAGGCTATATTTCCGCCTATTTTGTTACCAATACCGAAACCCTAGAAACCAGACTAGAGGATCCCTACATTCTCATTCACGAGAAGAAGATTTCAGCCGTCCACGAAATGCTGCCAATCCTAGAGAAAGTAGTCCAGACAGGTCGCCCACTTTTAGTAATTGCCGAGGATCTAGAGGGCGAAGCCCTTGCTACTTTGGTTGTAAACAAGTTGCGGGGCGTGCTCAATGTCTGTGCAGTCAAAGCACCTGGCTTCGGCGATCGCCGTAAAGCCATGTTAGAGGATATTGCTACCCTTACCGGCGGCACCGTCATCTCCGAGGATTTGGGACAGAAACTGGAAAATGTAGATCTATCCATGCTTGGCGAAGCGCGGTTGGTGACAGTAAGCAAAGAGAATACTACTATTATCGAAGGCAAAGGCAAACCCGAGGCAGTCAAGGGACGTGTGGAACAGATCAAGCGGGAGATCGAGGAAACTGACTCTGATTACGACCGGGAGAAATTGCAGGAGCGTCTGGCCAAACTAGCTGGTGGAGTGGCGGTCATTGAGGTGGGAGCATCTACCGAGACTGAACTCAAGGAGAGGAAGAAGCGCATCGAAGACGCGGTACACGCCACCCGAGCCGCCGTTGAAGAAGGAATTGTAGCCGGCGGTGGAACAGTGCTGATCGACATTCTCCCCGCCCTGGACAAATTGGAGCTCGTTAATGATGAGGCTGTCGGTGTCGCTATCCTGCGTAGGGCCCTAACGGAGCCATTGCGGCAAATTGCTAACAATGCGGGGCTAGAAGGTGCAGTAGTTGTGGAACGTATCAAGGCAGAGAAGCCCGGAATCGGCTTTGATGTAGTGACTGAGAAATACGTAGACATGATCAAAACAGGCATTTCCGACCCTGCGAAGGTGACCCGAAGTGCACTTCAAAATGCAGCCAGTATCGGAGGCATGCTCCTGACCACAGAAGCCTTAGTAACCGATATCCCCAAGGAGGAGCCAATCCCGCCATACCCACCGGAGGATATGGATTACTAAGCCGACCTTCACCATCAGCAAGAAGCCTTTGACACCTCTGCAAAGGCTTCTTGCTAACTTCCACTAACCCACCTATGTCTCCATCAAGCGGGCTTGGATATAGATACTGCATTCCAGGCGCTTTTTCAGCAATTGACAACTAAGGGTATCGGGCTGCTTGATGTCGCCATTCGCGCTTACGGCATTGGCATGACAGCCACCACTACAGAAAAATCTAGCCCAACACTGACGACATACCGCCTTATTGAGGACATGTGATGTCCTGAAGAGCTCCTGGATCTCCTTATCCAGGGAAGCATCACCAAGACTCCCCATCCGGTATTGCTCGCGACCAACAAATTGATGGCAGGGATAAACATCGCCATCGGGAGTAATAGCCAGGTATTCAGTACCGGCCCCACAACCGGTTAATCTCTTGGAAAGACACTGACCTTCCAACAAGGACAGATTAAAGTGGTAAAACTCAAACCGGTTGTCTGTTGGGTACATCTCACAGTAATATTCGGCTAGTTGGTCATACTGCTGAAATAGCTCGGGTAGGTCCTCAAGATGCAAAGCATAGGATCTGTGTGGTTCAGCCACCACCGGTTCTACCGAGACCCGGTCAAAACCAGCTTCTACCAAATGCCGCACATCCTGGAAGAAATCTTTGTTATAGGCCGTGTATGTGCCTCTGACATAGTACTGTCTGGTCTGCCGAAGCGCTGCTACCCGACGCAACCAAGGCAGAACGGCATCGTATACTGATTCACCATCCAAAGCTACCCGCATATAATCATTAACGGTCGGACGGCCATCTAGACTTAGTACTAAGTTGAACATTTTCTCATTAAGATAGCCAGCCGTTTCCTCATCCAAGAGTAATCCATTGGTAGTCAAGGTAAAGCGGATCTCTTTCCCTTCTGCATCAGCTCGCCTTTGGCCATACGCCACAGCCTCTTTGACTACAGGCAGGTTCAAGAGAGGTTCTCCTCCGAAAAAATCTACTTCTACCCGTTCTCGCCCATCACTGTTCGCCAACAGAAAATCAATGGCCCTAAGAGCAGTCGCCGAACGCATATTCAACCTTTCGCCACCGAAGGTGCCGGTACCGGCAAAGCAATACCGGCATCGCAAATTGCAGTCATGGGATACGTTCAGGCAAAGGGCCTTGAGGGAATGAGCAGGGAGCTTTTCACCTACCAAGCCATCAAGATAGGCATCATCATAGAAGAGTAGGTCCTTTTCAACAAGCTCATCAAGTTCCTGAGCGGCTTCCCTCACTGGGCCTTCTCCGTAGACAGCAAATAGCTTTTGGCATTCTTGCCACCAGGGAGAGGCAGAGTCTTTCCCCATGTAGCCATTCCCAGACTTCCACTCGCTAAGGCAATGGCGAGAACCAGAGGAAAGCCCACCTTTGGCCTCCTGTTCCAGTTCTATCCACAGGCCCAGCAATTCATATGCCACTTCATCGAGCTGATGAATACAAGCACTGCCACCATCCACTGCAAAGAAAAGGCCTCCCTGGCGAAACCGGTGTATAGTTATCATGTACCTTCACCCTCCAACCTTTCCATGAAAAATCCACGAGTGAGCCGCCAAGCGCCCCCCTCGTGGATGCTAGATCACCAAGCGTGCCTTCCACTACTTGTTTTCACAAGCTATATTGCCCACAGTGCATGAAGTCTTGCAGGCGGATTGGCACGCAGCCTGACACTTCCCGCAGCCACCTGTCTTTAGGCTGGCTTGCAGATTATAGTTACTGAGCGTTCGTACATGTCGCTGTGTTACATTGCGCTTCATTTTGTTGGCTAGCTTCCGATACTGACAATGCACTATCGGGAGCCTGGCCTTCCCTCCTTTGTCTAAACCTAGGACATTCCGTGTTCCCTGTTAGCCAATGACCCTACCCAAAGGCCCTAGGCGGATACCTTCTTAGGCTTGTTCACCAAATGACATGCCACAAAATGCCCGCCCCCAGCATCGGCAAAGACTGGTTCCTCATGTCGGCAAATCTCCTTAGCCACCGAGCAACGGGTATGAAAGCGGCACCCCGAGGGTGGGTTGATCGGTGAAGGCACATCGCCTTCCAGGATAATTCGCTCCCGTGTCAAGGTCGGATCCGGAATAGGGATGGCGGACAAAAGAGCCTTTGTGTAAGGGTGTAGGGGGTTATCATAAAGAGAATTCTTGTCGGTCAGCTCTACGATCTTCCCTAAATACATTACGGCCACTCGATCAGATATATGCTTAACTACACTCAAATCATGAGCGATGAACAGGTAAGTAAGCCCATACTCCTTTTGCAGGTCCTGCAGTAAATTCACAACCTGAGCCTGAATAGATACATCCAAGGCCGATACCGGTTCATCACAGACGATGATCCTGGGGTTAACTGCCAATGCCCTGGCCACGCCAATCCGCTGCCTCTGTCCACCACTAAATTCATGGGGATAACGCCGAGCATGGTAACTGGCCAGCCCCACAACCTCCAAGAGCTGCCTGACCCGCTGCTCCTTTTCGCGACCTCGGGCAATGCCATGAATCTGCAGAGGCTCTCCAATTATGTCTCCTACCGTCATTCTCGGGTTAAGAGAGGCATATGGGTCTTGAAAGATAATCTGCATATCCCGGCGCAGCTCCCGCATTTCCTCCCGTCCTAAGTTCAGGATGTTCTGCCCTTCAAACCATACTTCTCCGGAGGTGGCCTCAATGAGCCGTAGGATCAGTCGACCGGTGGTAGACTTGCCACAACCTGACTCGCCTACCAAACCAAGAGTTTCTCCCTTGTTGATACTAAAGCTCACCCCATCTACGGCCTTGACCGCTCCTACTTGCTTAGACATGATAAAGCCCTTGTGGATCGGGAAATGCTTGACTAGATCCTTCACTTCCAGCAAAGGTGCAGCACCCATCTCATCCGACCTCCTTCATCCTACCGAACTCTGTATACTTCCAACAAGCTACCTCATGACCTGGCTTATGTTGGAGCAGATCCGGTTCCTGTACCTTGCAGATCTCCCGGGCTTCTTGACACCGGGGATGGAAACGGCAACCCTGAGGCATGAAGGCAGGATCTGGTACCACACCATCGATTACCTGCAGCCTTTCTTGCTGTTCTGTCAACTTCGGAATAGAACCCAATAGCCCCAATGTATAAGGATGCATGGGGTCACCAAAGAGAAGCTTCACATCCGCTCTCTCCACTATCTTTCCAGCATACATCACCACAACTCTTTCCGCCAGTTCTGCGATCACACCTAAGTCATGGGTGATTAGCATGATGGATGTGCCAAACTCATCCCGAAGATGTCTCATTAGATCCAGAATCTGAGCCTGAATTGTTACATCCAGTGCTGTCGTCGGTTCGTCGGCAATGAGTAGTTTCGGATTACAAGACAGAGCCATGGCGATCATTACCCTTTGGCGCATACCACCACTCAGTTGGTGAGGGTATTCATCAACCCGCTTATCCGGTGAAGGAATGCCGACTAGATGCAACATCTCTATGGCTTTCTCTCGGGCGGCACCTTTGTCTAGATTCTGATGCAATATGATGGCTTCCATGATCTGATTTCCAATAGTAAAAACCGGATTCAATGAAGTCATCGGTTCCTGAAAAATCATAGAGATATCATTACCCCGAATCTTCCGCATCTCAGCCTCGGTTTTTTTCAATAAGTCGAAGCCTTCAAAGATGATCTCCCCATCGACGATCTTCCCGGGCGGATCGGGGATCAGCCTCATGATGGAGAGCGACGTAACGCTCTTACCGCATCCGGATTCACCAACGATACCTAAGGTCTCACCTTTATCGATCGTAAAATCCACACCATCGACAGCTGGCACAACACCGTCTTCAGTGTAGAAATAAGTCTTCAATCCTCGAACTTCGAGCAGTTTGTCTGCCATCGGCCTTCGCCTCCTCCATTACGCAAACAACTCTACGCTATCGCAGGCACTATTTATTGAGGCCCACAAAGCCGCTATCCTGTTACATTCAATACAGGCGCCCGTATCCCTTCCTCGTGCAGAACGGGAAAATTCCCCTCCCTAGACACATACGGGGATATAGCCCATTACTTGTTCAGCCTCGGATCTAAGGCATCCCGCAACCCATCCCCAAGCAGGTTGAACCCTAGAACAGTCAAGGAAATAGCTGCCCCGGGGAATACTGACCACCACCATTGGCCTGACAGCAGATATTCCCGCCCCTGGTTAATCATATAGCCCCAGCTCGGTGTAGGTGGCTGAGTGCCAAACCCCAGAAAAGTCAGTGACGCTTCTATCATGATCACCGAGCCCATACCAAGTGTAATCTGTACAATAACCGGTGCTATAACGTTCGGCAGTATGTGCCGGAAGATTATCTTGAAATCCTTGGCTCCGACCGCCTGGGCGGCCTCCACGAATTCAGTCTCCTTAATCGACAACACTTGTCCCCGTACAACCCGTGCGATAGAGGGCCAGCTGACGAAACCTATGGCAACATATACCAAAGAAAGACTCGCCGGTCGGAAAGCCACAATGGAAAGAACAAACAGCAAAAACGGGAAAGCATAGATCACGTTAATCAGCCAGCTAATCAAATCATCAACCCGACCGCCATAGTAGCCCGCTACAGCTCCTAGGGTAACACCAATAACCAAAGATACGACACTAGCTGCTACCGCTATCGTCAAGGAAATCCTGGTTCCATAGATAGTGCGGCTAAGAATGTCCCGGCCATACAGATCCGTCCCAAACCAGTGTTTGGCACTGGGTGGCGCCAATTTGGCAGCCCTCCCTTCTGTCCAGATCAGTTGCTCGATCGGATCATATGGCGCTACAAAAGGAGCAAATATGGCCAAGAAGGTGATGAAAACTATAATGACTAGCCCCAGCATAGCCAGCCGGTTCTTCTTCAGCCGGCGCCAACCGTCCGCCCAGAGACTGCGACCTTTTGGATCCCTCTCAATAGCCTGTTGGGCCGGTGCTGGGCCTAACATAGTCTCTTGCTTGCTCAACATAATCCCTCCAATGCACACAAATCACTGCTTGCCTATCGGTCAATCATATCGGATACGAGGATCAAACAAGGCATATGACATGTCGACAACCAGGTTGGCAAGGATAAAGAGACCTGCAAGGAACAATACCTCACCCCGGATAATAGGAAAGTCACGATAGGTTAGAGCCTCCACAAACAACCGACCAACACCCGGCCATTGGAACACTGACTCAATCAAAACTACACCACTAAGCAGGCTGGCAGTCTCGACTCCGATGATAGTCACTACAGGAATCATAGCATTTTTCAGTGCGTGCTTAAGCACTACGGTCTTGGCCCCTAGACCTTTCGCCCAGGCAGTTCTGATATAATCCTGTCGAATCACCTCCAGCATACTGGAACGAGTCATACGCGCGATTAAAGCTGCTGGCCGGATTCCCAAAGTCACCGCCGGCAACACTAGGTAGATTAGCTCCCCGTCACCTGTGCCGGTACCGGGGATCCACCGTAAGGTCACAGCAAAGAGATAAAGCAGCAACAAACCAACCCAAAAGGATGGTGCTGAAATCCCCAGCAAGGCCACAAACATACTCGCATAATCAAGAAAGGAATACTGCTTTACCGCAGATATGATGCCAAAGGTCATGCCCAACACGATGGCAATAACCATGCCCGCTAGTCCTAATTTGACTGTTGCTGGAAACCGAGACCAGATCGCTTCATTTACATTCATGTTGTTGCGGTAGGATCTTCCCAAGTTAAAGGTAATAGCAGACTTAAAGAAATTCCACATCTGTACAATTATTGGATCATCTAACCCCATCTCGTGGCGGATCTTAGCAATAGTCTCAGGCTTGCCTGCTTGACCAGCCATGATCCGAGCCGGATCCCCGGGAACTATGGTTGTCAAGACAAAGACTACCACAATAACACCAATAAAAACTGGGATGGCGCCGATTAGACGACGAAAAACATAGCGTCCCATATTCTCCCTCCCCATCGACCTGCAACCACATCACTAAACCAGATATAAGGCGACTTGGCCCAAGGTCTGCCCTAAAAGCCAAGTCGCCCGCTCTGCTCATCGCCTCTACTTCAGTCTGCTTGCCAGCCTACCGATCCAACCACACCTTGGTGAACTTATTGGTATACTGGCCAAATGCAGGCAACTCGTAACCCCGGACGAAATCTCTAATCAGAGTATGGTCCGTATAGTGATAGATGAACAGCCATGGAGCTTCGTCAACCACGATCTGCTCAGCTAACTGATAGAGATTGCGCCGCTTCTCCGGGTCACCCTCGAGTCTGGCACCCTGTGTTAGGGCATCAAACTTCGCACTGTTGAAACGAGAGTAGTTGCCCTGTGGTCCTATGTTATCAGAATGCAGCAGCACATACAAGAAGTTGTCCGGGTCAGGATAGTCAACTACCCAGCCCATGCGGAAGAACGGTACCTCACCTCGCTCAGTGGTATCCAGATGGACTCCCCAGTCAACGTTATGCAGGTTCACCTTAATCCCAATCTGAGCGAACTGGGCCTGGAGAGCTTCAGCGAGCCGTTTATGACCAGCACTTGTATTGTACTGTAAGGTGACTTCAAGCCCGGATCCATAGCCGGCTTCCTCCAGCAGCGCCTTGGCTTTCTTTGGGTTATACTCATAGCCTTCTAGTTCTTCGCTATAGGCGAACATGCCCGGAGGTAGTACACCCTTGGCAGGGCTGGCACGACCGTCCAGCACTAGGTCAATCAAAGCCTCACGATTGATCGCATAGTTGAAGGCCTGGCGTACGCGCTTATCAGTAAAGGGCTCTAGCTCTACGTTAAAGCCATAGTAGTAGGTACCCATCTGGGGACGCTCATAGAATACGCCCACTCGGCCACTCTTGGCTTCTTCATAGTAAGGATTATCGACATAGGTCTGATAGATATTGCCCAGCTTATACTCCGTATACTCAATGGTCTGGTCCACGATGATCCGGAACTCGAGCCCATCCAAGTAAGGCAGCTGATTACCGAATTCATCCTTCATCCAGTAGTTCTCATTACGGGAAAGAACGACTTTCTCATCCTGCAACCATTCCTCAAATTTGAAAGGTCCGGTGCCTACAGGATGGAAGTTGAAATCGGCAGTACCCCACTTCTCAATATCTTCTTTGGGAAGCACCACAAAGGTATTGTAGGTCAACACCTGGATAAACGGTGCAAAAGGATACGTTGTGTCGATTTCCAGTGTGTAATCATCGAGAGCAGTGACACCAACCAGAGCATCAGCCTGACCTGCCTGATACTCCTCGAAGCCCTTAACCATATCGACGAAATACGCCCTCGGCGAATTGGTTTCCGGGCTGCAGATATAGTTGAAAGTCCAGACCCAGTCATGGGCAGTAACCTCTCGACCACCATTGGCAGTGGGCTTTCCACCCTCAGTGGTGGCATGGAAGTGTACACCCTTGCGTAGTTTGAAAATGAATCTGGTTCCGCCATCCTCTACGTCCCAGGATTCGGCCAATAAGGGAATGACTTCCCCATCGGGATCTAAGCCTACCAGTGTCTCAAAAAGCTGGTAGCCTACCTCAGCCGAGGTCGTATCTGTGGCAAATACTGGATCAATATGGGGTGGGTTGGAACCCAATGCATCCTTCCAGATGCCACCATATTTGGGCTGTTCGGCAGCGGCGATACCGCTCACTAGGCACAATGCTAAGCTAACTACTAGTACAACCAACGTATGTTTCCGCAACGATCTCACCCTCCTAATTATCCTTACAACTCATAACTTCTCAACAGACTTGGCCCCAGTTGAAAAGACCACCATGTCATTCTCTAAGCCATCCCTTCCCCCTTTCTAGCTTCCCTTGTACCTGCCTTCTATGAGCTCGCAAGCACCTTAAAAAGGATGTGACCCCAGACTTACGTCTGTTTGCCCACAAGCTACAACTAACTAATCCTAGCCCGTCTTGTCCACGAATTTCAGTTCATGCTCGCCGTCTCCCACAAGCACGAACCGCACTCCATAGGCGGGAAACACCTTAAACTCCAGTCCTACAGGTTGCCCCTGGGTGATGATCAGATTGCCTGATCGCATCACCGGTTCTGCCGGGGGTACTCCTAGACTAGCAGCGATGTAGGGATCGGCCGGTTCTACCTCAAGACTCCTCTCCCAAGACTCCATGGCATCAGGTTCCGCGAGGCCCAACAGCTCCCGTAAGGGTATATCACTCCGCAGAAGCTCCTCAGACAAGCTAAGATCGCCAGTGGTCACCACTTGACTCGCAAAAACCGGTTGTCCATTTACCTTGTGCACTCGACTCACCATGAGTAATGGCTCATCACTCGCTACCTTCAGAAGATTCGCCCATTCAGGCCGATGGACCTTATGGATACGAATCTCATTGACGCTTAAACACTCACCGGCAGTGTCAAAGGTCGATGCTAAGCCGGGGCCGTCGCCTTTGAGGCCAACATCTATACCCAAGCGTCTTTCCATTCGCCGAGCATAGTTCCGCCTCAACTGCATCAGAGAAATCTTAGCTTCTGAAAGAATCGTTCGGACATAGCGAGGAGTAGTCTCCACCCTCGCCGCGATTTCCTCGACTTTGAGAAAAGGATCCTGGCGGGCTAGATTCAGGATCTGCTCTTTTTTTGTTTCGGGTAATCCTGGCATTAGTTTCCTTCCTTTTCCCGCCCGAACGGATCAACCTAGAGACTGACCCGAAAAGTGCAAAGCGTGTTAGTAAATGTAATTCGTAATAATCGGCGAAACTCCTGCCGATTGGGTATAAAAAATCACTAGGTATTAGCCAAATTGGCGAAAGACTCTAGTGAAGCGAACCGAGGAAGACAGATAACCCCCCCGAGTAGTCCTGTATACAATATCCAACATCCCGATAGCGCCCATTAGTCGTATTTGATATTTATTCATAGTCAACGTATAATCATATCACAGGTGCTACCTGCTACTGACGCTTCCCAAAAGATGGCGATATCGCTCCAGTATCTGCTTTCCCCGGTGCCACCATGATTCTATATGACGCCCAATGTTTGGTAAGAAGAGTAGTTCCGTTACTGGGGGAGGCCATACCCCTCGATAGAGACGGACATACCATGTGTACACTCCTAGTACCCGCTGTACATATAGGCGAGTCTCCAGGAATGGTATATCATTTACCCCATCCAGGCGACCGTTCCAACGCTGCTCAGCCAACCATCGTGCCACATTGCCCCGACCGCCATTATAGGCGGCCAATGCCACTACCAGATTGCCGCCAAACTCCTCCAGTAGCATCATCAAGTACCATGTACCTAGACGGATATTGGTATCAGGGTCTATCAGATCAAGGCCGGCGATTTCTAAACCCAGCCGCCCTGCCACCCATTCTGCCGTCTCTGGCATCAGCTGCATTAGCCCCGTGGCGCCTTTTAGGGAACAAGCATCTGGTTGGAAATTGCTCTCTACTCTAATCAGAGCTGCTACCAGATATGGATCTAGGGGAGTCGCTTGAGTATGGGCAGAGATCTCTCCTACATAGCGGATCGGGTAAAACCATCGCAAAACAACTTGCCAGTTAAGTAGAAATATAACTATCAGCATGATTAGTATTGAAAGCAAATTCCATCTCAAACGCAACGGATCGGAGGCCCCCTCACATGATCATTATGCGGCCTTAGTCGGCCTCTTGCTGTTCTTCCAGCTGATCGAAGGCTAAAAGTAACACGGCCGCTGTGGCCTCATTGGTAGCAAGAGGTACATTATGCACATCACATACCCGCAATAGTGCTGTAATATCCGGTTCGTGAGGTTGAGCTGTCAGCGGGTCGCGGAGAAAAATCACCATATCTATTTGATCTTGTGCTACTAAGGCACCGATCTGTTGGTCACCTCCATAGGGACCAGACTGTAAGCGCCTTATGTCCAGACCTACCTCTTCCTGTAGTATCTTCCCAGTGGTGCCCGTGGCCACCAGCTTGAAGTTGCTCAGTGTGGATTGAAATCGGCGAACCAGCTCAATCATGGCAGGCTTCTTCTGATCATGGGCAATCAGCGCCACCCTCCTTTTCCGATGAACTTCCCCGCCGTCTCCACTCATTTCGGATATGGATAGATCGTGGTCAACACCGCATCGCCTGGTCACTGCAACACTCCCCAACAGCTCATCCAGTACTGCATCTACTTGCATGCGTGTGTCCTCTAAGGAGCCGGAGTTATCCACTACATAGTCAGCTCGTTGGACCTTAAGAGCCAGGGGCAACTGAGCATCAATCCGGCTCTGGGCCTCCCTAAGGGTGAGCTTGTCCCTTTTTTGCAGACGAGACAGCTGAATCTCTGGTCTAGTATAGACCACAACCACAGCATCCGTCCGCTTGTCCAATCCGGTCTCAAAAAGCAGAGGGACATCGATCACCAATAACGGTTCTCCCCGCTCACTCGCCATTCGAACACCCTGCTCTATTAGAGCCATAACCTTGGGGTGTACAATCTGGTTTAGCCTTTCCCGCGCAGTCTCATCACTGAAGATGGTCCGGGCCAGCCGAGCGCGATCGAGATTGCCATCTGGGTTGAAGTAGTCTTCTCCAAAGGACTCTCGTATTTCCTGCCAACCCGCACTACCTGGAGTCACCACATCCCGGGCGAATTGATCTGCATCCAATACCGTAAGACCTCGCTCCTCAATCAACCTAGCCACAGTCGTCTTCCCACTGGCGATCCCCCCGGTTAACCCGATGATGAGCAAATCATCTCACCTCCCAGCCGTAATCCACCACCACAAACCGATGGCGATCAATACTCCCCCTGGCAAACGGCCTAGCAAATTCCTGGATAATCTAGCCGCTCTAGCCCAGCGACATCCGATCAAAAGACCCGTGGATAGAGCCAGGAAACTAACTAAGACTATGCTAATAGACGTGGTTAGCAAAGGGAATCCAGCCATGGCTGCGGCCAGACCTACGCCTGTAGCATCTAAGGCGAGTGCAATCCCAAGCAAAACGGCTTCCCTGCCGCTAATCATACCAGAGCAGTCCAAATCAGCTATCAAGGGTTCTTTCAGTACTTGGATGACAAGGCCAAAGGGCTGGAGTCGCACCTTTAGGATCATGTCCTCTCCCTTTGATTCCTGCGCATCTCCTGAAAAAACTGCACCGGTTTCCCGTCGCTTCTGGAGTATGCTCCACAGGCCCAAACCTACCAAGAGCACTGCACCTAGCCTAGGCATGAAACCCCCACCAATGTAGTGACCAACCGCGGCCCCTGCTTGCATCGCTAGGAAAACGGCAACTCCTGAAACCAAGCTAGCTATCCCCACCGACGTCAGTGGTACTCTCACCCGTCGAAGTCCATAGGCTATGCCCGCAACCAGGCCATCCAGACTGATCCCGATCGCCAGCAGTAAAACAGCTGATAGATTCACCTTCCGCCCCCCCAAAGGACTCTTGTGATCTATCTCTATCCTATGGAGAAGCATTGACCCTAGTTACTCCACTGACAGAGTTTGCTCATCTTTGACAAAGGGGACAGTAAAAAGAGCTGCGTCCAGCGAGTTTCACTCTACCAATGGGTTCACCACACATCCTACAGGGCTCTCCTTCTCTACCATAGACTCGGAGCAACTCCTGAAAACCTCCTTTGCGCCCATCACCATCCACATAGTCTCGGAAAGTCGTACCCCTATGTGCGATACCTTCCCCAATGACCCGTTGTATACTCTGGTGCAATCGGTTAATCTCTGTGCTGCTAAGTGAACCGGCGGGCCGACCGGGAAAAATCCCAGCTCTATATAGGCTTTCATCTGCATAGATGTTACCTAGACCAGCTACGCGGCGTTGATCCAAAAGAACCGACTTGATCGCCGCGGTGCGACCCTGCACTTGCTCCGTCAGGTATATGCACGTGAAGCCCTCCTCCAATGGCTCCATCCCCAGGGTAGCTAAGCCTTTTATCGGCCCAAAGCCCGGCTCTTGAAGAAGATATACCGTGGCGAATTTCCGCTGATCAATCAGCCGTAGCTCCTCTTCACCAGACATATAGATCTGGAGTGAGACGTGTTTTTCCATGGGATAGTCCCTGGGCAACACTACCAATCGCCCCGTCATGCGTAAGTGGATGACTACTCTATTGTGGGAATCCAGATAGGCAATAAGGTATTTGCCTCTCCGATCCAGTTGCACAAATTCTCTATCTCGCAGCGCTTGATTGAACTCCAGTTCAGTGCAATTGCGCAATACCTTTTGGTAAGATACTCTAACACCCTGAATTCGCCGGTGTAGGATTCTTTCCTGTAGTGTTCTGCGAATGGTCTCTACTTCCGGCAGTTCCGGCACCTTCTCCACCTCACTAGTCCCCTGAAGCTAACCCTGGGGGCATACCGGTACCACATCCCGCCAATTTGGGCCAGCTTTGACCTCTACTACCAAAGGAACGTCGAGGGTAACAATCCCCTCCATTGTTTCCTTCACCAATCGAGCAGTTGGGATCATATCTTCTGTGTGAACTCCGAATACCAATTCATCGTGAACCTGTAGAAGCATTTCCGCCCTTAACCCGCACGCGGCAACCTCCCGCTCCACGACTACCATGGCCATCTTAATAATGTCGGCCGCGGTACCCTGAATCGGAGCATTCATCGCGGCCCGCTCCGCGAAATTCCGTTGTGCCCAGCGTCTGCTTTGGATATCCGGCAGATATCGGCGCCGGTTAAAAAGAGTGGTTATATAGCCCTTCTCTTTGGTTGCTTCGATGGTCTGATCAAGATATGCCTTCACACCCGAGTACTTCTCAAAATACTTGTCTATATAGGCTTGGGCTTGTTGGACGCTAAGACCGGTACCCTTGGCCAGGCCAAAGCTGCTAATCCCATAGACTATCCCAAAATTGATGGCTTTAGCCGCATTGCGCAGGGTGGGAGTAACTTGCTCCATTTCTATGCCGAAGACTTCTGCAGCGGTACGGGCATGGATATCAGCCCCTGCCCTGAAAGCTTCTATCCAAGCAAGGTCCTGGGACATGTGGGCCAAGACTCGTAGCTCGATCTGAGAATAGTCAGCCGCTAGTAGCACATAATCCGGGCGCCCGGCCACAAACGCCCGCCGAATCCGCCTACCTTCCTCGGTCCTTACCGGGATATTCTGCAGATTGGGGTTTACACTAGACAAACGCCCGGTCGCGGTCGCTGTCTGATGAAAACTCGTGTGTATGCGATGAGTCTGCGGATGTACCAATAGCTCAAGACTATCCAGATACGTTGACTTTAGTTTTACCAACTGGCGGTATTCCAGGACTAGCTGAGCTATCTGATGCTCCTCAGCCAGCTGTTCCAGGACTTCGGCATTGGTAGATGGGCCAGTTTTAGTTTCTTTTAAGATCGGTAGCCCAAGCCTCTCAAACAAGACCTCTGCCAGCTGTTTGGGAGAGTTAATATTAAACTCCACACCAGCCAGGCAATGAATATCAAAAGTCAGATCATTGATTCGTTCTTCGAATTCCCGAGAGATGCTCCTGAGTTCCTTAACATCAACGGCCACTCCCCGCCGCTCCATAGCCGCCAGAACTTCGGCCAGAGGTAGTTCCACTTCATAGTACAATCGCTCGACGGCTCGCTCCTTTAGTTCTTCCCTCAATCTGTCTTCAAGGAGGGGCATCTTTGCCAACCGCATCCTGCTAAGCCCCGCCAGTTTCTGCGGCTCCAGCTCCCGTAGTGGTATGGCTTTGGTACCTTTCCCGGTTAGTTCTTCCAGACCCGGCTGATAGACATCCAACACCTGCAGGAGAACATCCTCGAGCCCCCTAATGTTCTGGCCTGGATTCAAAAGATAGGCCGCTATGGCGATGTCAAAAAGCGGCGCCTCTGGAGAAAGATTCTGGTTAGCCAAGGCATGCCTGAGAGACTTTGTATCAAAGCAAACTTTGGTCAAGCTAGTATCCCCAAGTACTTCGTCCAGTGCGTCAAGTCCGTCGATTCCTGCTTCGTTCTTATTCTCGTTTGAGGGCCCGTAGACAAACCCACCCCGCTGGCCATCGCTTATCCCTAGACCTACCAAGGTAGCATCGATACTATCCGGGTTATCGATAAAAGGATCCAGATAAATGACCTTTCGCTCTGCCTTTTTTAGTTCTTTAACGAAAGCCTCAATCTGTGCTCGGCAGCAAAACAGCTCAAATTCAGGCACCCCTGCTGCTTCCTCTACCTCTTTCTCTCCTTTGGTAACCACTAGCTGAACCTCACCTATAGATAGGCGAGACAATAGATTCCTAAACTCCAACCGTGAGAACAACTGACAAAGCTTATCCTCATCCCACCTATCGCGCGCATAGGGATTCAGATCACAACTTATAGGCACATCACAGTCTATGGTGGCAAGCTGACGGCTAAGCCGAGCCTGATCTGCATATCGCTTTAGATTCTCTCTTTGCTTTCCCCGCAATTCATCGATATTAGCCAAGACACCCTCCAGACTGCCGAATTCCCGCAGTAGCTTCACCCCTGTCTTGGGCCCAATACCGGGTACTCCAGGGATGTTGTCCGAGGAGTCGCCCATCAATCCCTTCAGATCGGCTACCAGATGAGGAGGTACACCGTGTCTTGCTTGCACATGTTCAGGATCATAAGTCTCCAAATCGCTAATGCCCCGTCGGGTAATCAGTGCGGTAACCTGATCGTCAACCAATTGTAAACAGTCACGGTCACCGGTAACTATCAGCACATGGCGCCCTAAAGCAGCGTGGTGACAAGCCAGGGTACCGATGATATCATCAGCTTCATAGCCCTCTAGTTCCAGTATAGGGATGGAGAATCCCCTGACCGTTTCTTTCACCAAAGAGACCTGTGGCACTAGTTCATCTGGCATGTGGGGGCGATGACTCTTATAGTCCTCGAACTGTTCATGACGGAATGTGGGTTCAGATAGGTCAAAAGCCACGGCAACATAATCTGGCTGCTCATCCTCCAGTAAGCGTACAAGCATATTGGTGAACCCCAATACCGCATTGGTATACTCTCCCTGACTAGTTGTGAGAGTCGGAATTGCGTAAAAAGCACGGTGGAGGAGACTGTTTCCATCCACCAGTATCACTTTGTCTTGGGAGCTGCCCATACCGGCCTGCATCACTACCACCTCAGGTCTATAGGATTTATGAAAATCGGGCCGGAAAAACTCCATACCAACAGGAGTATTCCACCCTAGTTAACTGCTGAGTTCCCAGCAAGTATTCCATACAGGAGTTCGATTTACCTTTTTAGAAGGCCCCCACTGATCACCAGACGCCCGGCAGATAATGGTGACCCTCTTCATTACTTACCACTCTCGTCTAAACTTACATATCAATAGAGGTAGTATTGTGGATCATGTTATGTTAGCATTATGGCAGTAAGAGGGGACTTAAGTCCTATGCTTTCTATTCTCCTGTCGATTACTTTGAGGTCATGACATACAGGAAGGGAGAGGTTTATTCCAATGCGAAGGTATACAATCCGGATGGCAGCCATGGCTCTCCTTGCAGCATTGCTGCTAAGTGGTACCGCTAGTGCTTCCAGGCTGACCGATATATCAGCGAGTTGGGCCAGAGCCGATATTGAGGCCTTACTGACAGATGGAGTGATCAATGGTTACCCAGATCGGACGTTTCGTCCGGACAATCCGGTAACTCGAGCCGAATTCTCACGAATACTGGCCAGAGCTTTTCACTATGAAGCATCTGGCAAACCCAATTTCCCTGATATCCAAAGCCATTGGGCGAAGAAAGACATTAGTGCCCTGGCAGAGAAGGGGATTATCAAAGGCTATCCTGATGGCAATTTCCACCCTGATGCACGAATTAACCGAGCGGAAATGACGACCATGCTGACAAGGGCGCTTAAGTTGGATAATGGTTTTCAGAGCACTCAGTTTGGCTGGTGGCCGACTTTTACTGATGTCACTGAGTCACACTGGGCATACAACTCCGTGGAGATCGCTAGCCGATTAGGCATACTCCCACCGGTGTTCGAAACCACATTCAAACCGGATCAGGCCACCAATCGAGCAGAGACAGCAGCCATGGTAAGGGCCGCTCGGGACCTAACTACCCTACAGGGCACGCTCAAGCTCACCGACAATCAGAGCACAATTATGGTAGCCCCCTCCATCGGACAACCCTTGGTGCTGGAATTAGCTCCTGATGCCAGTATCTTGCGTAACAGCACTAGATCGCAAGCAGCAAACCTCGTTGAAGGCGACCAGGTCTATGTAGTAGCAAGCAACTCCGGTAGTGCCCAGTTTGTCAATGCTAGTGGCATTGTCACGCAAGCCGATGTTGTGTCCAAGGTTACTGACCTATCTCAGGGCTTAGTTACTAAGGAACAGCTAGCAGCCCTTGTTCGGGGTGATTGGCAAACTGTGCGAGATGAGATGAAATACAGTCTATATGATCAACTGCTCCAAAATGGGATCAGGCCTCATGAAGCCGAGGCACTCCTCACCCAAGATTGGACCGCCCTTGAAGGCTTAGGCCAAGAACGCTTGGCGGAAGCGTTGGCCCAGCAATGGGATATTCCGGTAGAGCTGATCGTTGCCCTATTGGATCGAGACTGGAAAACGGCACAGGAATATGGTCAAGTTGAGCTGACTCAGCGCCTGTTGGGTGGATTGCTCAATGACTCAGCCAACTGATCGGTGAAGGACCGGTTGCTAAAAAAGTGAGCGAATTTGTTTACAATCAGGCTGCCGAGAAACCCTTGGTAGCCTGATTTCTCATTCTTGACCCAAACATATGTACTTAAGGGTGACCAAAATGCCTGTCCGATCTCGAAAGAAAAAGCTTACGTGAATCTACGACACCACTTGCCCGATATAGGACCAAAAACTGCCGTGACTCCCAACATATTGTATAGTATAATAAGTGAGCAACTACATATGGGGTTTGGCCCCCTGCCAATGAAGGACCTGAAAGCGAGTCTAGGAGGGAATGTCACCATGCAAATAACTGATAACGCCCGCACAGTATTGGAGCGGCGGTATCTAACCAAAGATACGGAAGGTAATCTACTGGAAACACCAGAGGAGTTGCTGCAGCGGGTGGCCAGCAACATCGCGGCCATTGATGCCAATTATGGGGCTGATGCAGAAACAGTTGCCCAAATCGAAGCCGATTTCACTGAAATAATGGACAGGCTGGAGTTTCTGCCTAACTCCCCTACCCTCATGAATGCCGGTCGGGAGCTGCAACAGCTATCGGCTTGCTTTGTGCTGCCAGTAGAAGACTCGATGGAGGGCATATTCGAGACTGTCAAAAATGCTGCCCTGATCCACAAAAGTGGCGGTGGGACCGGATTTGCCTTTTCCCGACTTCGACCCAAGAATGACAAGGTCCTCTCCACCGGAGGGGTAGCCAGTGGGCCCATTTCCTTCATGAAGGTATTCAATGCTGCCACTGAGGCGGTGAAACAAGGTGGTACCCGGCGAGGTGCCAATATGGGTGTCCTCCGCATTGATCATCCCGATATTCTGGAATTCATCACCTGCAAACAAGATTCCAGGGATTTGACCAACTTCAATCTCTCCTGTGGCGTCACGGAGGCATTCATGGAGGCAGTAAAAGAAGGAACCACCTATGATCTAATCAACCCCCGTACAGGTCAGCCTTGTGGTAGGCAGAGTGCCCGTGATGTGTTTGACAAGCTGGTGGAAATGGCGTGGCACAATGGTGAGCCAGGTATCATCTTTCTTGATCGGCTCAATCAGTTTAACCCTACTCCCCATGTAGCGAAGATTGAATCAACCAATCCCTGTGGCGAGCAACCACTACTCCCTTATGAATCCTGTAATCTGGGGTCAATTAATCTGGCAAAATTCGTCACTAAGGACTCACTGGATTGGGACCGATTGCGCCGAGTCATACATCTCGCTATCCATTTTCTTGATAATGTCATAGATGCCAATCGCTATCCCCTCCCTGAGATCGAGAATATGACCAAAGCCAATCGCAAAGTCGGCTTGGGAGTCATGGGCTTTGCTGACATGCTCATCCTTCTGGGTATACCTTACGATTCAGCAAAGGCCATAGAGACTGCTCGACAGGTGATGGGATTCATCCAGCAGACAGCTCGGCAGGCATCGGCGGAGCTGGCCCAACTGAGAGGTCCCTTTCCGAATTTTAAAGGTAGTGTATACGACGATGGCAAGACCCCACCTTTGCGAAATGCTACAGTCACTACCATTGCCCCTACCGGGACTATCAGCATTATCGCCGGCTGCTCCTCAGGTATTGAGCCCTTGTTCGCTATAGCCTATACCCGCAATGTCATGGACAATGATGAGCTAATTGAAGTCAATCCTCTCTTTGAGCAGATGGCCAAGCGTGATGGTTTCTATAGTCCGGAACTCATGAAAATAGTTGCCAAGAAAGGCTCTGCCCGAGGCATAGAAGAAGTGCCTGAGAGAATTCAAGGATTATTTGCTACCGCTCATGATATAGAGCCTAAGTACCATGTGCGCATCCAAGCGGCTTTCCAGGAATTCACCGATAATGCTGTCTCCAAGACGGTGAATCTGCGCCATGAAGCAACCCGGGACGATGTGTCAGATGTCTTCTGGGAAGCTCATAAGCTAGGCTGTAAAGGTATTACGATCTATAGAGATGGCAGCCGTTCAAGCCAAGTTCTCACTGTCAAGAAAACTGATCCGATCGAAAAGAGCTCCCAAACTGGAGCTCCCCGCGCGGTGGTCAGACCACGGCCACAAGTCACCACCGGGCGGACACAGCGAATTCCTACTGCCCACGGCAATATGTATGTCACGATTAATGAAGATGAATATGGGATTTGTGAAGTCTTCGCCCAGACCGGCAAATCCGGAGGTGATGCGGCTGCCAATAATGAAGCCATTGCCCGCCTCATCTCAACTGCCCTCCGGGCAGGAGTGCCAACAAAAGATGTAATCAAACAGCTGCGGGGTATCCGTTCATCCACACCGGTTTGGTTTAATGGTGGTATGGTCCTGTCAGGCCCAGATGGGATCGCCATAGCCTTGGAGCGCTATCTCCATTGGCGCAATACCGGACAGGAGCTCTCCAGTGTACAGACTGCGATGGATACAGCCGCCCCGGCCGGTGAGTGCCCTGATTGTGGCAGCATTCTCAAATACGAAGAAGGCTGTAGCAACTGCCCACAATGTGGATATTCGAGATGCAGTTGACAAGATTGTCCTGGGAAACACGCGATAAAGGCCTGGTGCTTCATGCACTAGGCCTTTATGATCCTCTATTCGGAGTATGGTTACTGGAATTGCATTCGTTGCATACACCATAGAACTCTAGCCGGTGGGAGACTACCTTGTGACTGCTTATTTCCTGTGCTTTCTTGTCAATCCCATGATCTACAGGGAGGGCTAGATCATAGACATTACCACATTGGTCACAGATAAAATGATAGTGATTCTTCGGATTACCATCAAAGCGACTGGATGTACTGCCAAAGGCTAGCTCCATGGCTTCGCCTGATTCGACTAATATGCGCAAGTTTCGATAAATGGTTCCCAAACTGATGTTGGGCAGTACCTTCCTGACTTCTTGGTAAACCCAGTCAGCACTTGGATGAGTGTCTGTCCCCCGCAGTACTGAAAGAATTACCTCTCGTTGTTTAGTTTTCCGAATGAACCCTGGTCTGCTTGTTGCCATAATCGTCCCCCCAAGCCTTGGCAAAAGGCCTCAGAACAACAATGATTACCAGCTACATACTAGCACTCAATCTCGGGACTGTCAACGAAACCGGCATGCAGCCTAGCAGCTTTACTGAGACGTGTAGGGAAGTGTCCGAGAAACGCCGCTGCTCGTTCTGAGCGCGGGACGTAGGACGTCCCGTTACTTCCCCTTGTCAACAGGAGAAAAATGTGCTATCATGTTTTTGTCGCTGAAAATCAATAGCGAGCCAGGTCAGGCTTTTACCACATCATGCCGAAGTGGCGGAATAGGCAGACGCCCGCGACTCAAAATCGCGTGGGGTAACCCCCCGTGAGGGTTCGACTCCCTCCTTCGGCACCACACACATCCCATGACAAAGGCATTACACACCAAACTCATTTATACAAATTCCATCGGCATCTCCAACTCCTGAAAGGCTGTAAGCGTACTGTTCAGCTCATCGTGGAATGTGCTATCGACATTAATAACATGTAAATGAAGAGGGCTATGCGTTAGTTAAGTCAGCGAATTCCTGTTCGAAGAAGTACCAAGGTTGCAGCAGATGACCGACTAGCGAGATTGGCTAGCTCTGCCCATATTGCTTGGCCAAAAACCGCCATAACTCATCCTCTACTGGCTCAGTTAGCTGACACCGATTGCCTTCAGGAAAGAGCAGTTCTCGAATCTCGGCAGTAACCTGCCCAACGGGATAGGCCTTAACCCCTACCTTAGCTACTGCTGCTACTATGGGGACATGAGGTGGGGCAGTGATCAGCAGGCTGCCAGAGGAGATCAGGCCCAAGGGATCTAGCTTCAGAGCATCACAGATGGCCCGGGTCTCCTGCAGAACCGGTACATCAGCTA
>JAAZLW010000229.1 GCA_012799135.1 Bacillota bacterium
CTAGAGGCTAACATGCTGGCTGAGGAATCACCCAAAGTATGGAAATACATCAGTTGCAGAAACACGTGAAATTGCATATAATAAGCTCAGCCGCTTCATGAGATCAGGCGATGGGCAGACGGGAAGGCTGCCCGTGGTGCTGGGCTGTTTGGCAGCAGCAGGTACGCTTTGGTGACCTGTGGGACTCAATGGCTAGTTGGGAACCACAGGTTTTTTGTACCTTAATGAGGAGGATTACTATGAAAGAAGAAGCCCGCTATCAAATGGCAAGGCGAGTCTCGTGGAACACAATGATCGGTAATATCCTGCTTACTGCTGTGAAGGCCGGGGTGGGGGTTATCTCTGGAAGCTCAGCTTTGCTCGCTGATGCTCTACACTCGGGTTCCGATATTGCCACGACTATAGTTGTGCTGTATAGTATGCGGATTTCCACGTTACCTCCCGATCCAGAGCATCCCTACGGCCACGGCCGAGCCGAAAGTATCGGGGCCAAGGTCCTGTCAGTCATATTGGTATTGGTGGGCCTGAGCATGGGGACATCGTCCATCCGACAGCTTTGGGCGGGTACTTATGCTGTGCCTGGGCGTCTGGCACTCTGGGCGATCCTACTGTCGGTAGTCGTCAAGGAAGGCATGTATCGGTATACTGTGGCTGTAGGCAAAAAGATCAACAGCACTGCCTTGGTGGCTGATGCACTGCATCATCGCTCTGATGCTTTCTCATCGGTAGCAGCATTCTTGGGTGTGATCGGTGCCAGGCTAGGCTATCCTGTTTTCGATCCATTAGCAGCAGCGGTAGTAGCGGTCTTCATCATAAAGATGGGAATCGAAGTCTTTCGCAGCTCCCTGGATGAACTAATGGATGCTCAGGTCCATGAGAACCTGCAGGCTGAAATACGTAAGCATGCCACCACTATACCCGGTGTAGAACACGTAGATGAAGTGCGGATCCGGCAGTATGGTCCTCACTATGTTATTGATATGAAGGTCAGTGTGGATAAGCAATTGACAGTATGGGAAGGGCACCATATTGCGGCCCAGCTGAAGGGAACACTGCGAGATTCGCTGCCATCGGTAGGGGATGTATTGGTTCACATCAATCCCTATCCAGATCAACATGATTTAACGGACTGAGCAAGGCTTTTAGCCTTGCTCCGGTACTTCCATATTTGCGAAGATGCGGTAAGTCAATGCCCTCTGTAAATAGGGGTGGATCTGCCCTGCGGCACTCCACCCCTTTCGCTATCTTTACCTAGCCTTGCCGAGTCTTCCGCAAATACCCACGTGACTCTGGCTTGACCATATCTTTGTCAGTGCTCTTTGCTATATTGCCTATTCTGGTTGAGAGCCCCTTGCCATATCCCGGCTGGCAATCACATCAATACCGGTATCCAAAAGGTTACCTAAGATTACATCACCGGTTTTTACGGGGGCTTGGGCTTCTACATCAGCTAGAATGTCCATGGCTTTAGCCAAGAGACCCTTGGGTATGGCCGTGGCGGTACGCACTGGCAGTAAGGGAAGGGTGCCGCCTCTAATCTTGACCGTGGTTGTTAAGACCCGTCTGGGATCTAAGACTTCGTTTCTGGCGTACTCTTCACCTCGGCGACATTGAAATCCAGTAATCTTCAGTTCCCCATCGGTACCACGGCTAACCTCGAGTTGACATCCGGTGGGGCAGGTAATACAGGTCATCTTGTGGTTGATTTCGTTTGTTTGCCGGCTATCTGGTCTCATCTGCGCACCCCTCCTACTTCCTCCACCTTCGGTCGACTCGGTTCTGTCTTTGCCTCCAGACAAAGCTCGCCGCCTTGGAGTTCTCCCTTGTGATATCCCAGACGATCCCAATGATCTGGCCGCAACTTGATTTTCAGCATCTCACTGGGCCGCACCTGCCGTTTACGGGCTAGTGTGACTCCATTCAAAGAAAGAGTAATAGCTTCCATGGGGTGTGTTACCCTTAGGAAGAGATCTGCCTGGGCACCTGGGGTCAGGCGCTGGGGTAAGACGTAACGGACATTCTCTCCTGGCTTGACCACGAGCTGCTTCTGTTTGCGGTCTTGATCCTGTCTTTCCTTCTCTTCCGCTTGCAGAGCGTAGCGAGCTGCAGCCTGCCCAGCGATTTCTGCTTCTTCACTGACATAGTCCACCAAATCGTGAACATGGAGTACATTACCACAGGCGAAGATGCCGGGAATGAGAGTCTCCCGGTTTTCATCTACTATAGCACCACTGGTTCTGCTATCTAGTGGTACACTGGCGGCTTCTGATAGCTCATTTTCTGGTATGAGGCCAACAGACAGCAGCAATGTGTCACAGGCGATATGGCGGTCAGTACCCGGGATGGGCCGCCATTTCTCGTCGACTTGACTTACGGTTACACCTTCTACTCGGTCCTTCCCGTGAATAGCAGTTACTGTGGAGCTTAGGTAAAGGGGAATATCAAAGTCCTCGAGGCACTGAGCGATGTTTCTCGCCAGCCCTGCAGGATAGGGCATAATCTCTACCACTGCTTCGACTTTGGCTCCCTCTAAGGTAAAGCGTCGGGCCATAATCAGGCCAATATCTCCGGAGCCTAGAATTACCACCCGTTGCCCCGGCATGTAGGCATCGATGTTAACAAATCTTTGAGCAGTTCCCGCAGTGAAGATTCCTGCCGGTCTGGTTCCGGGAATACTCAAAGCCCCTCGGGTTCTCTCTCGACAACCCATGGCCAAAATAGTGGCCTTGGCTTGTAGCTTGACTAGGCCGTAGCTGGGATGGATAGCTGTGATCGCTTGCTGGGGGGAGAGGTCAAGTACCATGGTGTTCAGGTAGAGCTCAATCCCAGGGTCTTTTTCTACATCAGGAATAAAACGATAGGCATACTCTGGCCCAGTTAGCTCTTCCCGAAAGCGATGAAGACCGAAACCGTTATGGATACACTGCTGAAGAATGCCTCCGAGTTCATGGTTGCGCTCGATGATGGTCACATGTTGGGCACCGGCTCGCC
>JAAZLW010000230.1 GCA_012799135.1 Bacillota bacterium
GCTTTTGCTCTCAGATAGTAAGGTGTGCTGCCAGGGCCTGACAGGGATGCAACCAGTCAGTTCAACCTCTTCTGCGTGATACCTACCAGAGAACAAGAAAACCCGCCTAATGACAGGTCAACTGTGTTGCTGCTGAGCTTGGTCTATGCAAGAGCTCATTCTGTAGTTACCGCGGGGCACCTTATGCGCCTTAGCCTCTTTTTACTCGCCCATTAACAACTGAGCCATGGCTTCCAAAACTGAGTCCTTACCCACCCCTGACTGAGCTGAAAAGACAATCGGCTCTACTCCCAAAGCTGCTTGGGTCACCTTGGCATGGTGGAGCCATTTGCCCCGGGCGACTTTGTCAGCCTTAGTAGCGACAACTACATAAGGCAAACCATGTTGGTCCATCCACTGGACCATCAGCTGATCATCAGCGGTAGGTTTGTGCCGCAAGTCGACGATCTGAATTACGCCAACGAGTTGTTCTCTTCCCCGCAGGTATACCTCGATCATCGGACCCCATTTGGCCCGCACGTGTTTGGCTACCTGAGCATAACCATATCCAGGTAGATCCACTATCCGCAAGTCACGAAACCGGTAAAAGTTGATGGTCTGAGTACGACCTGGCCGGGAACTGATTCTAGCCAGATCCCGGCGATTGGCTAAGCGATTCAGCAAAGACGACTTGCCTACATTGGAGCGCCCTACCAGGGCGATCTCCGGCAAGGGCGGCCCATCAGTTTTTGGATATTGGGCCACCCCTACTGCACTGACCTCAAAAACGCCGTTATTTAAGTTTATGAGTTTCCCATCCATGGCTGCTGGCTCTCCTGTTCAAAACCTGTCGGCAGAAAGGGCATTTGCTCGGTGGAGGCATCATCACCCTCCAAGGCCATCCCTATACCGGGAAGCGGATCCAGCAATGCCTTTTCTAAGACCACGTCCATGTGCTCAACTAGCTCTATATCGAGTTTCTTCTGAACATTAACCGGGATTTCCTCGAGATCTTTCTGATTCTCCTTGGGCAACAGCACTCGCCTAATACCGGCTCGATGAGCAGCCAGAACCTTCTCCTTCACTCCGCCAATGGGAAGTATCCGACCCCGCAAGGTGATCTCTCCGGTCATAGCCAGATCCCCCCGTACAGGCCGACCCGTCAAGGCAGACACTAAGGCCGTTGTAATAGTGATACCGGCCGAGGGCCCATCCTTGGGAATAGCACCTTCCGGTACATGGACATGCAGATCGTGCTTCTCATAGAAATCCACCGGAATGCCTAATTCGGCAGCCCGAGATCGCACATAACTCAGACTCGCCTGAGCCGACTCCCGCATCACATCGCCCAACTGACCGGTAATGATCAACTGACCCTTGCCCGGCATCACACTAGCTTCAATGGCGAGAATGTCTCCCCCTACCTGGGTGTAGGCCAAGCCGGTAGCAACCCCCACTTTGCTTTCCCCCTCTGACAATGAGCGCAAATAGCGGGGGGGACCGAGGTGTGTCTCAATGGAATTGACATTTACCCTAATAGGCGGCTCTATTCCTTCAACAAGCTCTTTTGCCACTTTGCGACAGACAGACCCCAGCTCTCTTTCCAGATTCCGCACTCCTGATTCCCTGGTATAGTCGGAAATCACTTTCTGAATGGCGTTATCCGATATCATGATCTGATTCTTCTTGAGACCATTGGCTGCCACTTGTTTCCCCCAGAGATGCCGTTTGGCTATCTCCAATTTCTCCTCTTCAGTGTAACCCGGAATCTGGATAACTTCCATCCGGTCCAATAGAGGTCGGGGTATATTGTGCATCACATTCGCCGTAGTGATAAAAAACACGTTTGATAGATCAAAGGAAACCTCCAGATAGTGATCACCAAAGCTGTTATTTTGCTCAGGATCCAGGACTTCCAAGAGTGCTGAAGCCGGATCTCCCCGAAAGTCCATAGTCATCTTGTCTATCTCATCCAGCAACATCACGGGATTGCGAGAACCGGCTTGCTTCATGGCCTGGATTACCTTGCCGGGCATGGCTCCTATATACGTCCGGCGATGTCCCCGAATCTCCGCTTCGTCCCGCACTCCGCCTAACGAGAAGCGCACAAACTTGCGATCCAGCGTTCTGGCAATAGACTGTGCTAAGGAAGTCTTGCCTACTCCCGGTGGCCCTACCAGGCAAAGAATGGGACCCTTTATTTTCTTGGTCAAATGCCGCACCGCCAAAAACTCTAGGATCCGGTCTTTAACTTTCTCCAGGCCATAGTGGTCCTCATCGAGAATCTGCTTGGCCCCGGCAATGTCCAGCCGATCACGGGTTTGTTTCGACCAAGGCAATGAAGTAATCCAGTCCAGATACGTCCGCACAACCACCGCCTCGGCCGCCATGGGAGGCATTTTCTCCAAGCGCTCCAGTTCATGCATTGCCTGTTCCCGGGCTTCCTTGGGCAACTTGGCTTTTTCGATCTTGCGGCGAAATTCGTCGACTTCTGATGCTATGGCATCCTTTTCACCTAGTTCTTTTTGAATCGCCCGCATCTGCTCTCGCAGATAGTATTCCTTCTGGTTCTTCTCCAGCTGTTTACGAACCCGTACGTGAATCTTTTTCTCCAGCCTGAGAATCTCCATCTCCTTGCTTAGAATCAGTACCAGGTGCTCAAGTCTACCTCTCGCTGAAGGGATCTCCAGAAGCTGCTGCTTTTCCTCTACTGACACGATCAGCTGTGCAGCAATGGTGTCAGTTAGTCTGCCTGGGTCTTCAATGGAGTTAATCGCTACTATTACTTCTGAAGGCACCTTGCGAGAGAGCTTCACATATTCCTCAAACTGATCCTGTACTGTCCGCATCAAGGCTTCCATCTCCGGGCCGGATTCTTTCGTTTCCACAATCTCACTCACCCGGACACGCAAACAAGGCTCAGTCTCCAAGAATTCCTCTATCCTAACTCTGTGCAGTCCCTCAACCAACACCCGAATCTGACCCTCTGGCATCTTCAATAGCTGCTTGATCTCTGCCATAACACCGGTCTCGTAAATCTCATCTACTTCTGGTTCGCTGGTTTCCGGCGACTTCTGAACAGCCAGTACAAGCTGGCGTTCCCGAGTCATGGCTTCCTCCAGAGCCTGAATAGACCTTTCCCTTCCCACATCCAAGGGAGTGATCATATATGGGAAGACCAGCATGCCCCTTAGGGGTAAAAGTGGGTGTGATTCGTCTGCCACGCTACTGGCTTCAACCATGATATCTGTCATTAACCCCACCCCCATTGGTTATAGCTATCTCTCTATTATTCTTGTCCACAAATCGGGTTCCTCCTGCCAATCACATCTTCCCCTTCCAATCCCATAGTTCAAACCCATGAAAAATAATATAAAAAGGAGCTGTGTTGAGCAGCTCCCCGGCAGACTTACGTAGCGCGGGCTCTCAAAGATCAGTATAACATTAACCCGACGCGCTTAACAGCCCACTAGAAACGGTAGAATTGGATATCTGTGCACATTTTCCATCTTCCAGTAAGGACAGGGAGATAACCTCCTCTAGTTGTTCCACACCGCAGACCACCATGCCCTCAATGCTGGTAAACATGGCTTGCCAATTCTCCTTCGGGATGATGGCACGCCTAACACCGGCTAACCTGGCGGCCTCCAACTTAGCTACAATCCCGCCTACCGGTTTCACTAAGCCCCGTATAGATACTTCTCCGGTCATAGCCACCTCATTACTTACCTTCCGACCCGTAATGGCAGAATAGATGGCAGTCACGATCGCCACACCGGCAGAGGGGCCATCTATCGGCGTACCACCGGGAAAATTGACATGGATATCATAGTCTTGGGGTCGGAGGTGTAGGTTTTTACGCAGAACCGTAATCACATTATCCATAGAGCTCTTGGCCATACTCTTTCTTCGCATAGTCCTGCCATAGCCACCCATTTCCTCTTCTTCCATGATACCGGTAATCACGATTTGCCCTTTCCCCTGTTCTACCGGGATAGCCGTTGCTTCCACTTCGATCAATGTCCCCATATTTGGTCCATAGATCGCCAATCCGTTTACCAATCCCACTTGGGGTGCCAGGGGAATGTTCCGATCCGGACGGGGCGAATATTGACCACTGTTTACAACCCACTCGACATCGGTTCGAGTGATATCCTTACGTTTGCTGGTTAAGGCTAATCCTGCTGCAATCTGGACCATGTTGACCGCTTCTCGACCGTTGGTAGCATAACGTTTAATCACTTCCAATGCGTCATCAGGTAGCACAAATTCAATCTTGCCGGCGGCATTCGCCGCGATAGTGGCGATTTCGTCAGAGGTCAGGGGCCGGAAAAATATCTCCAGACAACGGGAGCGAATTGCCGGGGGTATTTCATCCGGCATGCGGGTAGTAGCACCCACTAAGCGGAAATCCGCTGGCAGCCCTTTTTGGAAGATCTCATGGATATGTAGGGGGATGTTGCTATCTTCCGAGCTATAGTAGGCACTTTCGAAAAAGACTTTCCGGTCCTCTAAGACCTTAAGCAACTTGTTCATCTGGATTGGGTGCAATTCACCAATCTCATCAATAAAGAGAATGCCTCCATGGGCCTTGGTCACCGCTCCCGGTTTCGGTTGCGGAATACCGGCCACACCCAAAGGACCGGCTCCCTGATAGATTGGATCATGTACGGAGCCCATTAGTGGATCAGCTATTCCCCGATCGTCGAACCGAGCGGTAGTGGCATCCACCTCCACGAATTTGGCTGAGGCCTGAAAGGGAGAAAGGGGATTAGCTTTAGCCTCTTCCAGGACCAGGCGAGCCGCCGCTGTCTTACCTATTCCCGGTGGTCCATAGATGATTACATGCTGAGGATTAGGGCCACACATTGCGGCTCTGAGGGCTTTTAGACCATCAGCCTGCCCGATTACTTCATCAAACGAAGCGGGGCGAGTCTTTTCGGCCAATGGCTCTGTAAGAGAAATGGCATTGAGGCGCTGCAGCTTGTCCATTTCCTTCCGGGACTCTCGATCTACTGCCGATTTGCTGCTTTGCTGGCCTTTTAGCAGGTTCCAGAAATAGAGTCCGATTACTATGGCGAAAAACAGATTGATTATCCCAAGAACACCCATCATTAATGTCCACCTGCCCCGTAGAGTGCTTGATGCACTCTCTATTATGCACCAGGGCATGGGCTTTTAATCAGTAAGGCCCGGAGAACCCCGGGCCCAGTTCATCATGGCTTGCCTAGATTTACTTCATCAGGCAGTCTCTTCGGCAAGGTGCTCTCGCTGCATGAGGCGAGGTGATACCTTCTTCTCCACAACATCTTTACTGATCAAGCACCTGACAATATCATCTCGGGAAGGGATTTCATACATGATATCCAGCATGATATCCTCGAGGATCGTCCTTAAGCCCCTAGCACCGGTCTTACGCTCCATGGCTTTGCGGGCTATGGCATCGAGGGCATCATCGTCGAAGACCAATTCCACATCATCCATGTCGAAGAACTTCTTGTACTGCTTTACCAGGGCATTGCGAGGTTCCTTCAAGATGCGAACCAGGGCTTTTTCATCCAGGGCATCCAGAGCCACGACTATCGGTAGCCGACCGATAAATTCGGGGATAAGCCCGTATTTCAACAGATCCTCGGGCATTACCTGGCGTAACAGCTCTCCGATCTGCTTCTCCTCCTTGGGCTTAATATCAGCTCCAAAGCCTATGGTTTTGTGGCCTGTTCTGTTTTCAATGATCTTCTCCAAGCCATCGAAAGCGCCTCCACAGATGAATAGGATGTTGGAGGTATCTATCTGAATAAACTCCTGGTGAGGGTGTTTGCGCCCACCTTGGGGCGGTACACTTGCTACTGTACCCTCTAGGATCTTGAGTAAAGCTTGCTGCACTCCCTCTCCGGAAACATCTCTAGTAATCGAGGGATTCTCCGATTTGCGGGCGATTTTGTCAACCTCGTCGATATAGACAATTCCCCGCTCCGCCCTCTCCACATCGTAGTCTGCAGCTTGGATCAGCTTCAAAAGGATATTCTCTACATCTTCTCCTACATACCCAGCTTCAGTAAGAGAGGTGGCATCGGCGATGGCAAAGGGCACATGCAGAATCCGAGCCAGAGTCTGTGCCAGCAAAGTCTTGCCGCACCCGGTGGGGCCCAAGAGCAGAATGTTGCTCTTCTGCAACTCAACATCATCTACTCTGGAGTTGGCATTGATTCGCTTATAGTGGTTGTAGACTGCAACAGCCAAGGATCGCTTAGCGAGCTCCTGACCGATCACATACTGGTCAAGCACGGTCTTGATGTCTTGGGGCTTAGGAATACTGCCGAATTCGATGTCGTGCTCTTCAGTTAGCTCCTCTTCGATGATCTCATTGCACAGCTCAATACACTCATCGCAAATATAAACCCCGGGACCAGCAATGAGCTTTTTTACCTGTTCCTGGATTTTCCCACAGAAAGAACACTTCAGTTGGCCCTTCTCATCGCCAAACTTGAACATCTTATCACCTCTTATTTCGATTGAAGCTCCTTGGCGTCGCTCAGTATCCCGTCAATCAGCCCATATTCTTTGGCTTCTTCTGCGGACATATAGTAATTGCGATCAGTATCCCGCTCGATGCGTTCCAGAGGTTGTTTGGTGTGCTTCGTTAGGATCTCATTACCAATCCTCTTCAGTCGAAGGATCTCCCGAGCCTCAATTTCAATGTCGGTAGCTTGGCCCCTAGTACCACCCCAGGGTTGGTGGATCATAATCCGGGAGTATGGTAAAGCAAAGCGCTTGCCTTCTGCACCGGCAGCCAGAAGTAAAGCAGCCATACTGGCCGCCATCCCGATGCAAATAGTAGAGACATCTGGTTTGATATACTGCATGGTGTCATATATAGCCAGGCCCGAGTAGACTACACCACCTGGGCTATTGACATAGAGAGAAATATCCTTCTCGGGATCCTCCGACTCCAGAAACAGCAATTGCGCTATTACCAGATTTGCTATGTGATCATCGATAGGACCACCGACAAAAATAATTCTGTCTTTCAGTAAACGAGAATATATGTCATACGCCCGTTCACCTCGATTGGTCTGCTCCACAACCATCGGAATGAGGGTACTCATAGCTTCTCACCTTCCTTTTAATCTATGCAACCGCTATCCTCCAGTACGTCCGGTACGGCAATTATACCACCACTTCAATATATGTTCCCCTGAACACTCCTTTTTACACTTATCCTATTGTCCTAGGGCAGTGGTGGTGCGAAAAGTCTTTTGGAGTAAAGCCTTCTACTCCCAGGAGATGATCCCTGCTTTACTTAGCCTCCGTTTCTTCGCCCTCTGACTCTGTCGCTGTAATGGTCGTTTCTCCTGCTTCTGTCTTCGGCTCATCGACGATGACTTCATTAACCTCGGCATTTTCCTTTAAAAAAGTGACGCCTTTCCGGATTGCCAGGCTATCGCGAAGGCTTTCCTTCTGAGCCTCCCAGCGCGCCCGTCTCATCGCAACATCGGGCCCATCACCAGCCAAATCCTCGATGTACTGATTGAGCTCCTCGTCACTAACAACGATGGCCTCCGCAGCGACCAATGCTTCGATGACCAGCGATGTCTTGACTTCCTGCTGGGCCTCAGTGCGCAACCGTGCTTCCATTTCCTCTTCTGTCACATCAAGGATCTCCAAATACTGCTCTGAAGTCAACCCCGAATACTGCAAATCTCGCTCTAGGTGTTCGTGCTTGTGCTCCAATTGCCGATCAATCATCTTGGCCGGAATATCTACACTAGAACGCTTCACCAGTTCTGCAATCAGGTCCTCTTCCAGTTTCCGTTCTGCCTCTCGCTCAGCAGACTCCTCCAGACGCCGGCGAATATCGGCCCGAAGCTCAAGTAAGGTCTCGAAATCCCCCACATCTTTGGCAAATTCATCATTCAAAGCCGGATAACGCTTCTCCTTGATCTCGTGAATTTTGACGTCAAAGCGAGCTTCCTTACCGGCTAGTTGAGGGACCCCGTAATCCTCGGGAAAGGTCACTATTACCTGTCGTGTTTCCTCTAGCTTTGCCCCAATTAGCTGCTCCTCAAATCCAGGTATGAAATAGCCCTGCCCCACTTCCAGAGTATAGCCCTCAGCCGCTCCCCCCGGGAACGGTTGATCGTCTATATACCCAGTAAAATCAATGACCGCGAAATCTCCGTTCTCGATGCCATCTTTGCTGCTGCTGACTAGCTCGGCATTCCGTTCACGCATTTCCTCCATTACTCTATCTACATCAGCATTGGTGACTCTTTCCATCTGTTTGGTCGCCTCAAGGCCCCTATACTCACCGAGAGTCACCTCTGGTTTTACCTCTACCGTAGCCTTAAACCGCAAAGGCTTGCCGTCTTCCATGTCGAGTATATCCAGCTGCGGAGCATCAATGGGCGTAATTTCATTATCCCGCAGAGCCTGGCCATAAGCCTCGGGGATTAACTCATCAAGGGCTTCTTGATATAAGACTTCACGGCCTAGTCTCATTTCAATCACCCGCCGGGGAGCCCTACCAGGGCGAAACCCAGGAATCCTAACCTGCTGGGCAACCTTGCGAGAAGCCTGCTCCAGGGCCTCTTCCACTCGCTCCTCGGCAATCTCTACCTCAAGAGCCACCTGGTTGTTTCCCAGTTTCTCTACAGTACTCTTCATGCAATCTACCTACCTTCTCTGACTCGGCGTTTAGTTTAGTATTGGAAACAAATACAATCCTCTTCTACAACTGCAGGGTCGTTCCTGCCCCCTACTATCTTACCCAGGCAACAGAAAAAGCCTGTTCTTCCGGCCACAACTCCCAAGTGGTCCTAACAGGCTGCAATTGGAGCAAAGACGATCTCAGAATCCACTTTTTCCCCTGCAAAGTCTTCATAGTAAGTGGTGGTGCGGGCGGAGAGACTCGAACTCTCACAGGAAAAACCCACTAGATCCTAAGTCTAGCGCGTCTGCCAATTCCGCCACGCCCGCAAAGACTAAAAGGCTACGTAAGCAACACTGAGTATACCATAGGAAATCGACCTCCGTCAAGACCGTTTTAGCCTTTCACAGCACCGGCTGTAAGTCCTGCAATAATCTGATTCTGGAAGATCAGCACCAAGATGATCAAGGGTAGGGTGACCAAGACCGTTGCTGCCATAATCTCTCCAAAGGGCTCTTGCCTGGATATTTCCCCTGTAAAAAGGGAGATGACCACCGGAACGGTGCGAGCACCAGGCTCAATACTAGTAAAGGTTAAGGCAAAGAGATACTCGTTCCAGGCTGCGATGAAAGACAGCAAACCCGTAGTGACTAGCGCCGGCGTCGTCAAGGGCAATAGGATCTTGGAAAATGTCTGGAATGGCGTCGCTCCATCCACCTGTGCTGCCTGCATCAATGAGCTAGGTAACCCCCGAAAAAAAGAGGACAGTACCCAAGCGGTGAATGGCAACGTAAAGATTAGGTATGATAGGATCATCCCCGGTACAGCCGATAACCTAAATTGAGTAATAACAGCATATAGACCCGCCAGCACAGTAACTTGGGGAAACATCGTCATGGCCAAAATCACGTACATAGATGCAGTTTTCCCCTTGAAGCGCAACTTGCCGATGGCGAAACCAGCAAAGGAACCCAGTACTAGGGAGATTAACGTGACAGAAATGGCCACAATCAGGCTATTTACCAACCCCCGAGCAAAAGTAGGATTCCCTAGAACCGCTGCGTAATTGGCCAGAGTCGGAGCCAGCGTTTTTTGCGCGGGATGCACAGGAACCATGGTGGCCGGTGTCATCTGTAACTGTGCCTCGGTTTTCAAAGACGAATTTATGGCCCAGTAGAACGGAAATACCAAATAGAAGAAGATGATCACCAATAGGGTCCAAAATACGACTGTGGAGACCGAATCACGCGCCTTCTTACTCATCACTTTCCACCCCCAGAAAGCGAATATACATCACAGCAAAGACGAAGATGAAGAGGAAAATGATCACACCAATAGCCGAGGAAAGCCCCATGTCTCGATTACCGATCAGTTGATAGTAATTGTAGGTCGCCATCGAGTAACGGGTCTGAGCTAACAACACCTGGAAAACGTCAAATACTCTCAAAGCATCCAGGGTACGGAAAACTAAAGCCACCGCCAGGGTCGGTCTAAGTAGGGGGAGCGTGATCGTCCAAAACCGACGTAACCAGCCTGCCCCGTCTACCTCTGCCGCTTCGTAAATATCTGCCGGGATCAGCTGTAACCCTGCCAGAAGCAAGAGAGCCATGAAAGGCGTAGTCTTCCAGACATCAACCGCAATAACGGCGGGCAAAGCCCAAGTGTCTGCCCGCAAAAAGGGAATCTGACCATCGCCAACTCCGAGTTTCTGAAGCAACACATTGATGATTCCCACTCGCGTTGGAGCCAACATCCACTGCCACATTCTGGCCGAGACCACAGTGGGAATAGCCCAGGGGATCAACATGACCGCCCGCATGGCGCCCCGGAGTTTGAACCGGCTGTTCATTACCAAGGCGATGATGAGTCCCAACACTGTCTCCAGCAAAACAGAGACAACGGTGAAAATGAGCGTATCCTTAATAGCGAGAATAAAATCACGATCTGAGGCACCGATTACATAGCGCTTGCCCAACCACGAGAATTGAGCCAGCTCTCGGTAGCGCACCGGTTGTCGTGGTAGGATCTGGATGGGTCTTGCATATTCCGGCTGTCGGGTCTGGGGGTTGAGCTTCGGCTTACCCGTTTGCTCATCAATAGTGGGGGGAAGCTCCTTCACAGTCATGCTTAAGAGTTTTTTGTAGTTACCTAGACCAACATGCTCTACCGGTTGCCCAGAAGCAAACCGCTGATTGGTGAAACTGCTGTAAAATACCTTCCCTAAAGGGTAGATGGCGATCATCAAAATGACCACAAAGGTTGGTAGCAAAAGTATATATGCCAGTCTTTGTTCCCGTCGCGCCAAAGATAGCTGCTTACTGGGTTGCCTCTCCACAGATGGACCGCCCTCTCGTCCTCTTGATTAGTAATCATAAACACCCGATTGGGGTGTTCACCCCAACCGGGCTGTTTCACTTCTATCCTGCTATTTCACCGGAAGCCCGGTCAAGTCTTGCAGATCGAGTTCTAATTCCTCTAATGCATCGCTGGCCGCACTCTTACCGGTCAAGACAGAGTGCACCGCGTTGAAGAACAAGGTAGAGACCTCATTGTAGCGAGGAGCGGAAATGGTACTTGGACGGGCTACAGCGTTAACGAACACATCATACAAGCTACCCATGAAGGGCGAAGCCTCCAAAACGTCTGAATCCTGATACAGTGACATGATGGTCGGATTCATGGATGCCTGGATTGCCCTGATCTTCTGCTCCTCATAGGAAGCCAAGAACAAAGCAACATCAGCGGCAACCTCTGGGTGCTTACTATACTTGCTCACAGATAGCTGCCATCCACCAAGAGTAGCAGCACCGGCTCCACTGGCACCAGCCGGCAAAGGCGACACATCGAACTTGCCTGCTATGGCACTATCTGGACCGTTTCCGAGACTGTAACAATATGGCCAATTGCGCATAAACAAAGCATTACCGGCTTGGAACATAGTCCGGGCATCTTCTTCTGCAAAGCCGATGACTCCTGGAGGCGAAATGGTACCGACCCAGCCGGCAGCCTGCTCAAGGATCTCAACAGCACGAGGGTTATTCACCGAGATGGTACCATCAAACTCGATAATGCTGCCACCATCGTTGGAGGCCAGCCACTCCAGAGCATCACAAGTCAGTCCTTCATAGGCATTGCCTTGCCAAACATAGCCCCAGAAGTCCTGATTCCCCTTGGCCCTTTCGCCGGCTTGAACGTTAGCGGCAGCCGCTTCCAGCTCATCCCAGGTAGTCGGTGGCTCAAGACCATACTCTTTCAGCAAATCCGTCCGATAGTAAAGCAATCCCGCATCGGTGAACCAAGGAATAGCCACCAACTTGCCATCAACGGTATTGTTATCCACGATCTCGGGGAAGTGTAATTCTGCAACCTCTTTCCCGCCATATTCGTACAGATCGAGAAAATGTTCAGCTAGGTCTCCTGGCCAGATCACATCGATCTGGTAGACATCAACTTCAGGGCTCTGCGCCTCGAAGAACTGGAGATACAAACCGAGGCGATCTTGCACCATGTCGGGAGTATCTAGTACCGTAATCTTGACATCGGGGTTGAGTTCCATGTAGCGAGCGGCTGCTTCCCGACTGATTTCCAGCTCCTGTCCCACGGCTCCGGTAGCCACAGTGATATGTACTGGTTCAGCGGCCAGAGCAAATCCGGATACCAGTAACAACCCAATAAGAAGTGAAACAATCGCAGTTCTAGTTCTCACTAAATACCCTCCTCAAATCTATCCCTTCGGATCATTAAACAACCATTGAATGTCGCTGCAACCCTCCCTCCCGATCTTTTAATCCCGAAATTAATGGAGCTGTTTAGATCATATATCAGTTTTCTTAGTGTTGCAACGGGCGCGCAAATTACTACAATCTAATGATATATATTGTCCTGGACGCATCCTGACTTCTTTTTCTGACCTGAAGGATTTCCCCCGGTAATGTAGAATACACTCTGTAGTCAAACATGACTAGGCCAGTTAGCTGTTGCATAGCCAAGTAGCTCGTGTCAGGAGTGTACATATGATCGATCGGCAGTTAGATATACCACTTTACCAGCAGATCAAACAAAAACTCGCGCGCACTATCGAGTCTCTAGAGCCCCATAAGCGTATTCCCTCTGAACCCAAATTGGCTGAGATTTTTGGTGTCAGCCGAGGTACCGTACAACAAGCTATCAATGAATTAGTTACAGAGGGGCTATTATACCGTATTCCTAAGAGTGGCACCTACGTGCGGCCGCCCATTATTCAAAGGCATTTCCAGAAGCTGCCCAGCTATAGTGAAGATATTCGGCAGCGGGGCCTGACTCCGGGAGCATGGCTAATCGAACTAGCCATGGAGATTCCCAACCATCAGATCAGCCGATACCTAAACATCCGTGGTGAAGGCACTGTCTGGAGAGTAAAGCGGGTCCATACTGCCGATGAAGAGCCAGTAATTCTCTCCACATCGTATTTACCGACACTGTTGGTGCCTGAACTGACGAAAGAAGATGTTCTGAAATCTCTGTACCACACATTGGACAAAAGATACCAGAAAAGGCCGACATGGGCTCACGAAACCTATACAGCCCAAAAGGCAGACCAGGTTATCGCCTCACTATTGGGTGTAACACCTGACACTGCGCTACTCAAAGCAGAGCGGATCTCTTTTCTGAATGATGGTCAAATCGTCGAATATGCGCTGAGTTTTATTCGGGGGGACCGTTTTGAAATCCATATTGATATTAACTCACCCCGATAGGGCATCGGATAAGGGGGCTAGACATGCCTAATGACGGAGTCTTAATCGGTATCGATCTAGGAACTTCTTCAGTGAAGGTTTTGGCCGTCGACGGTGATGGCCGGATTCGGGGGCGGGCCAAGCATGGCTACGGGATGCATAGACCCTCTCCCGGTTGGGTTGAGCAATCACCATGTCATTGGTGGAGCGCAGTTAGGCAGGCATTGGCGGAGCTTAGTCAGCAAGTTGACTTGGCGCATACCGCCGGTATTGGCCTGTCTGGACAGCTGAATGGGCTGGTATTGGTAGACGATACCGGTAGTCCCCTAGCTGATGCTCCCATCTGGCTCGATCAACGGGCTACAGAGCAATCCCGTTTTCTGTCAGACAACTGGACAGATGCGATTCACACCTTTGCTCTGGGCACTCCCGGTCCCATCCACTCACTGGCCAAGCTCCTGTGGTTTCTGGATAATGCACCTGAACTGATTGCCAATACACATAAGCTCCTATTCCCCAAGGACTTTATCACTCTAAAACTGACCAATCAATATGTAACTGATGTAAGTGATGCCGGTGCTACTTTGATGCTCGATTTGCGGCAAAGGCAGTGGGCTGTCCCGTTCCTTTCAGAGCTTCGCATACCGCTTGAGATACTGCCCACAGTCCATGAATCGCCGGATGTGGTAGGTACCATAACCGCTCAAGCTGCCAGGGAGACCGGTTTGCCCCAGGGAATCCCGGTTGTGGCCGGAGCCGGTGATATGGGCGCTTTAGCTGTTGGTACAGGTGTGACCACCACAAGAACAGCATGTACCACCATTGGCACTGCCGGCCATATGGCTCTCTATTGCGATACCTTCCCCAAGCACCATGAACACGGACTATGGATGATGTGCCATGCCGTACCCGGCAAATATTTCTGGCACGGGCTAGTCATGACCGGCGGCCACTGCCTAGCCTGGTTTCTGGAGAACTTCGGCCAAGCAGAGAAGGCTAGAGCAAGCTCTCAAGGCCACAATGCCTATGACCTACTCTTGGATGAAGCAGCACTTGTACCCCCTGGCAGCCGCGGTCTGCTTTTCTTGCCTTTCCTAGACGGAGCGGCCACTCCCTATCACGATTCCACCGCGAAAGCCAGCTTCATCGGTGCCACTTCCCATACCGACAAAGCTACATTCACGCGAGCTGTCTTGGAAGGAGTTGCTTATAATTTCCGCGATTCTTTTGAGCTCCTAACCAAACTAGGATATACCGTAAATGAAGTCCAAGCCGGCGAAGGGGGTAGCCGTCATCCCCTCTGGCCCCAAATCATCGCCGAGGTATTAGGGCTCCCAGTCAACATACTGTCGGAATTGGATTCATCGGCCCTAGGAGCCGCGATCATCGCCGGGGTAGGAACCGGTGTATGGAAGGACTTTAGCGAAGCAACCAAGCTAACCATCCGTACCTCTAAGCGGATAATGCCCAATCCAGACCACCATGAGTTATACACAAAGCAGTATCGACAGTATCAGCGGGCCTATGCTGCACTGCAGCCTTTATATAAGGACTGAATCCTCCGCCGATATGGTCGATGGTACCCATGATCAGATCCATGGAATCGCCCGAAAGCCGACGCCCAGGTTGCTCAGGAAAACGACGCAATACAGAAAGGGGTTTCTCAACTATGGACCGAGAGTACTCTTCATTTGAACTGCAATATATGACCCGTTCCGCCGCAGCTGAGGCTCTGCGCCAATGGCAGACAGCCATCTTGCCCATCGGTGCCACAGAGCAACATGGACCACATCTGCCGTTGGGTACCGATACCTTTATTGCTCAGCATATGGCTATTCTCCTAGCCGAGCGCATCAAAGCGGTGGTTCTGCCAACTCTACCGCTCAGCTATTCCTGGGTATGGCGGGATATACCAGGGTCAATGGTCCTGTCAGTCGATACTGTTAAAAGCACTATTAAGGATGTAGCCCATAGCTTGCATCGACAGGGGTGTACCAGATTCATCGTGATTAGCGGGCATGGTGCCAATGATTCCGCCATGAAGTATGCTGTCCGGGAATTGGCAGATGAGATTCCTCTTCGTACTTATTATTTTACCTATCCTGGGCTGGAGCAGCTAGCCGCCAAACATGCCGAAACGCCTCGTTGGCACGGTATGGTACATGCCTGCGAACTGGAGACTTCGTGGCTCTTGGCTATTCGGCCTGATCTTTGTCAAATGGATAAGGCGGTAACAGAGTATCCGCCGGATGACGCGGCCTATCTCTATCACAATTCATCTTTACCAATGGGCGCTTTGAGTAAAAGCGGTGTATTCGGTGATGCAACCAAAGCTTCTGCAGAGAAAGGGGAGGTGATGCTAAGGGAGATGACCGATTACCTCGTGGAAGTGCTAAGGAGTGCTGAGTCGGCAGAAACAAGATTTTCCAAAGGAGGAAAACAATAATGAGACGTTGGTCCGTGACGCTCCTTGTTCTATCCCTGCTTCTAGTGGGCCTAAATGGTGTGGCCTTTGCTCAATCGGCTGCGGAAATCAGTTCGAGGATTGAGGTGCTGGGCTGGGAATATGTCATCTCTATCAGTGATGAAATGGTGGATACCACTGCTTTCCAGAAGGCCCCGCCCTATACCATCGGGTTTGTGACCATTTTTCAAGCAAATACCTGGGCAGTCCAATTTACCCGAGAGCTAATCGAAGAAGCCAAGAAATATGGTAGTTTGATCGACGAAGTGATCCACCTTGATGCTCAAGGAGAAATCCCTAAGTACATTTCAGCCTTAGAAGACCTGATCGCCAAAGGTGTTGATGCCATTGTCATCGACCCGATTTCCCCCACGGCCCTTGGTGGTGTCTTAGAAATGGCGAAAAAGAAGGGCATCCCCGTTGTCGCAGCCAGTAGTCAAATCCCGAGAGAGCAGGTAACTTCCTGGGTCGGCCGGGACGACAGTGAATATGGGCGAGTCACCGCCACCTGGCTAGTGGAAAAACTGAACTATCAAGGCAACATCATCGCTCTTTCCGGTATTGCCGGAAACCCAGTAGCGGAAGAGCGCTGGCGGGGTGCCAAAGAGGTCTTTGACCAGCATCCCGGCATCAAGATTCTCACCCGGCAGTTTGCCGAGTGGGGCTTTGCCCAAGCAAAATCCACTGTAGCCAGCCTTCTGCCCGCCTACCCTCAAATCGATGGCGTTTGGTCTGGAGGCGGAGCCATGACCCAGGGTGCCATGCAGGCATTCCAGGATGCCGGCAGAGACCTGATCCCCATGGTAGGAGAGGCCAACAATGGTTTTCTCCTGGACTGGATCAAGGCCAGTGATCAGGGCTTTGAAAGCATCGCTTTTAATAACCCCACCAATCATACAGCCATTGCTCTGCGGCTGGCTCTGAAGGCCTTGCAGGGAGAACCCATTCCGGTCGTAGTTGATGCCACTGCACCGTATCTGCTTACCTTGGCGGATGCCAAGCTATATGCTCGTCCAGATCTGGCTGATGGATATTGGGCGGGAACGTCACTCAGCGATGACGTGCTGCAGGAAATGTGGAAGGAATAGAATCTCTATAGTGAGCTGAGGGGAGAGCAACCTTAAGGTTGCTCCCCTCACCTTTGAGAAGGGGTGTGGACATGGAAAAGCTACGGCAGTTGTTGCAGATGAAGAATATCGCAAAGACATTTCCCGGGGTCAAAGCCTTGGATGCGGTTTCCTTTGACCTACTTTCGGGGGAAGTCCATGCCTTAGTTGGAGAGAACGGTGCCGGCAAAACCACTCTGGTGAACGTTTTAGGTGGGGTAATCCGACCCGATTCGGGACAGA
>JAAZLW010000231.1 GCA_012799135.1 Bacillota bacterium
AAAGTATGAAAAAACTCCTCCTGGGTACTCTCCTTGCCCGCCACAAACTGAATATCGTCTATCAAGAGCACGTCAACATTGCGATACTGATTTCGAAATTCAACCATAGCCTTCTTGCCTATGGCATTGATCAAATCATTGGTAAACTTCTCGGAAGATACATATACCACCTTTGAACCAGGATTGTGCTCCAGCGCATAATGTCCAATGGCTTGCATTAAGTGTGTCTTGCCTAGACCTACTCCACCGTAGATAAACAGTGGGTTATAGGCACGTGCCGGAGCCTCAGCCACCGCCAAAGATGCGGCATGGGCAAATCGATTACTATTTCCCACCACAAACGTATCGAAAGTGTATCTGGGATTCAGGATGCCTGGTAATACTTCGTCTTGAGTGGTAGGCAAAACTAGCGTGTGACCCTGTTGACCCTGTGATTCGGGTAGCGCCGAAGCCGCACTGGTTTGAGCTTGTGCTGTGGAAGCATCGGGTATGGAAGTCCCCGGGAGAATAAATTCCAACTGCCACTGTTGACCTACCATGTTTTGAAGAGCCTGTTGCATGGGTTCTCTATAACGAGAATCGACCCAGTCTTTAGCAAATTCATTAGCTATTCGAACATAGAGGACATTGTTTGTCAATGTCAGGGGGCGTGTCCCCTTTAACCATGTATTGAAACTAGATTGAGGCATCAATGGTTCTATGTGGGAAAGTGTTTCCTCCCATATAGAAGCCAGATTGTCTTGCATGCCGGACTCCTCCTGACGATGAAGAACTAGTAGAGCCACCATCGCCTATGCTGGTACTAGACACTTAAGGCAGCAATTACGCGGGCTCCAAGGGAGGTAAGGCTTCGTTTACCATTCGCATCAGATTGGACCAGACCCATTTCTTCTAATGTGACTAGATCCCGGAATGCAGTACTAAGAGACATGTCTAGTTCAGTGGACGCGGCAGATGGGCCTACTTCCCCGAAATCTGCCACCAGAAAAAGTACTCTTCGCTGTCGTCTGGATAGCTTCGTTTGCAGATCGGAAAGGGCCTCCGCTACGGCAGGGCCCTGCGTGTTCAGCTGTGCCGATTCAGACTCATCTTGCTGGCCGGGATCAGTCTTCGGATCAGTGATGCGCAGGTAATTATATTCGGTTTCCAGTGGGTGATCTCCTGCCTCGGCAGTAGTATTTTCCGCCCCTTTATCCACAGGAGAATTGTCCCTAGAAGCAGTGTTTTCTTCATAATAGCAGTGCTTTGATGACCGGTGTTGCCCATTAAAACTCATTACGGCAGTGGCCACTGTACCACCGTCAAGATTGTCTGTAAGGACAAGTTGCCCACCGATGGCCGTAATCAGGTGATGAGCTAACGGCAGACCGGTGCCGGCCCCTCGCACTAGTGAGCGATAGCGCTTCGGGGGTTCACCATAATATCCGAATAGTAGAGCATCATCTTTGTTGGGAATACCAGGTCCATGATCACTGACAGTCAACTGGTCGCCATTGGCCGAAATAGTGATCACGCTTCGGTTAAACTCTGCATGGGCGAGGTTGGTAATGAGCTCGGTCGCAACTATGGTTGGGATGGATGAACCTTTGTCTTTGAGAATCCGGCACGTTGCAGATATCAGGTTTTCGAGAAAGCGACTTGGTATGGTATCTTCAATTGGAATGACTTTGGGCAACTCACTCTCTGCTTCCTGATATACCAAGAGTGCTTGCAGTCGCGTTTCCTCAGGATGATTAGGCTTAATACGGCGGGTTCTCAATAGTTTTATCAATAGAGTTACCTCCTTTTCAATGACCTGATAGCTAAGTGAAAGGCAGACATGAAAAAAGAAAAGCCCAGTCCGAAGCGTTATGTAAAGGACGTGTAAATGACCTGTGGATAGACACTAACGCGGATAACCACAGGGTTTCCCCAGAGTTTACCACAGGGATCATTCTTCGACGGGCTTGGAGGAAATCCTTGTGACATGTGGATCGATTAGGAACAAAGAAGGAAGCAAAGACCAAGTTATCCACACTATCAACAGGTTTTCCACAGAAGAGGGCTGTGGACAGGAAATTAACCGCCATTCCCCAGAAGTTATCCTCAGAGTCCACAAGTTATCCACAGGTGTTCGGAGGGTTGGAAGACTGGTGAGCTGGGTTTTTTCATGAGCTTGAAGAGACGCCTATAGGCTCTAGCTGGGGGAAAGGGTTATCCACAGCCGTTTTTGAAAAGTACTGTCTAAGGGGATTGCGCACGGTATGTGGATTAACCCATGACTATAATGAAAGTATAGGTGAAAATTGGAATCACATCGGGCATAATACAGTAAAAGGCTTCAGGGTTGACAGGGCAAAGAAGTGCTTGCTATAATCGTGATGATATATGCCAAGGTTGTGCTCTGAGAGGAAGATTCGAGGCTGAGAGCACATATAGATCGAGAGCATTGGTAAATCGGATGCTGGAGAAGAAGGGTGTTGCCAGGAGGTGGCGAAGGTATGAAGCGGACCTATCAGCCGAACCGGCGCCGGAGGAAGAAGAACCATGGATTCCGTGCCCGGATGAGAACGAGAGCCGGTCGCAATATATTGAGGCGGCGACGAAGTAAGGGGAGAAGAGTGCTTTCAGCCTAGAGGGGCGAAGGGTAGAGTGAAGACAGTGCAGCGGTTGCTGCGCCCGTCCGATTTTCAGCGTTTGTACACACAAGGCGAAGCCGTGAGAAACCGGCTTGTGGTGTTGCATTACCTGGGGAATGGGCAACAGATCTGTCGGGTTGGTTATTCGGTTAGCAAGAGACTAGGCAATGCCGTAGTAAGAAACCGGGTGAAGCGACGACTGCGGGAAGCAGTGCGGAGTCTGGCAGAAGGGTTCGAGCCTGGATATGATTTGATCATATCAGCTCGGGTAGGGTGTCGAAGTGCTGAATATCGGGAAATAGTTGAAGCCGTGGTAAACGTGGTAGCCCGGGCAGGCATATGGCGGGGTACTTTCACGGAGGAGGCAGGTGGTGGAAGCTAGAGATGGTTAAGACTATCGTGCTGGCTCTTATTCGATTTTACCAGATGTGTGTTTCTCCTCTGTTAGCACCACGGTGTCGTTTTTATCCGACCTGTTCCGAATACGGGCAGCAGGCAGTGAGAAAGTACGGAGTTGTTCGGGGAATGGCAATGTTGATGAAAAGGATCATGCGCTGCCATCCTTGGGGAGCGAGTGGCTATGATCCAGTAAAATAGGTTAGGTAGCTGAACGGAGGCGGATTGCTTGGGAGTGTTGAAAACCGCGTTAGAATGGATGCTGAGATTCTTCTACGATTTGAGCGGTAGTTATGGTATGGCCATTATTTTGCTTACGCTTGCGATTCGCTTTATTTTGGCCCCATTGACGTTTAGTCAAAGTAAGTCAATGGAGGCGATGAAGGCCTTACAGCCTGAGATGCAAGCCTTACAGGAGAGGTACAAGGATAAGCCGGAAGAGTATCAACGCAAAGTAATGGAATTATACCAAGAGCACAAAGTCAATCCGCTAGGAGGCTGTCTACCGATGCTCGTTCAGCTTCCTTTTCTGTGGGCTCTGTTTGCTGTACTAAGGGAATTTGATTTTGGCACTGGGTTTCTATGGTTAACGAGCCTGAGTGAGCCTGATCCTTTGTATGTCCTACCGGTTCTTTCGGCCATCACTACGTATATTCAAATGGTAATGACCAGTGCCGATGCATCTCAAAAGACAATGATGTTTATCATGCCGGTTTTTATTGGTTACATCAGTATTAGTTTCCCGGCCGGATTGGTAATCTACTGGGTGGTTAGCAATCTATTCTCCATGGCCCAGCAATATGTGATCGCTCGTAGAATGAGCCCTCAAGAAGGAGGGAAAGCATAGATATGAAGACGATTGAGCGCTCGGCAAGAACGGTAGAGGATGCCTTAGCCGAGGCACTCGACGAATTACAGGTCTCTCGGGAAGATGTAGAGGTAGAAGTGCTTGATGAGGGTGCGAAGGCCTTTCTGGGATTGATTGGGGGCAAACAAGCCAGAATTCGGGTGACTGTGCGGGATAGGCGGGAAGAGAAGGGCCAGGCCACGGTGGAGTTCCTCCAGGGCATACTTGAGCGTATGGGAGTTGTATGTAGCGTCGATTATGCGTGGGAAGAAGATGACATACTTAAGATTGAGATCCAGAGCGATGAATTAGGTCTAGTGATCGGGAGAAGAGGGGAGACCCTCGATGCTCTGCAATATCTCGTGAGTTTGGCCATGAATCGCAATGTGGAATGGACCCGGATCATTCTAGATGCCGAGGGCTATCGAGCTAGACGGGAAGAGACGCTGAGGAACTTGGCGTCACGATTGGGTGACCGGGTAAAACGGACCGGCAGAAGGGCAGTTCTCGACCCCATGAATGCGATGGAGCGGAGGATTATTCATTTGACATTGCAGGAGGACCAAAGTATTCATACCCACAGTGAGGGGGTAGCGCCTTACAGGCGGGTAATTATCGCTCCTCGCCGTAATCGGTGAAGGCGAAGGGCAGTGTGCGATCTGGAGAGAAGGTAGGGCCGGGATAAAGCAAGGAAGCCCACCAAAAATAGGAGGAGCGTGTCGTGATGACGCGTTCCTCTTTTGCACTTAATAGTAAGGAAGGCTGACAGAGAGAGTGGTGAGATAGTGACAAGGGGCAATTGGGTAGAAGATACGATCGCAGCCATCGCTACTCCTCTAGGAGAGGGTGGCATTGGCATTGTGCGGGTCAGTGGGACTGAAGCGATATCCCTGGTAGATCAGGCTTTTGTTTCGCCTAAAGGGCGTAATCTGGCATCTTCCCGAAATTGGAGTCTGAATTACGGGTGGATATTGGATGGAGCCGGGGAGAAGATCGATGAAGTGATCGTCAGTGTCATGCGGGCCCCCAGCAGCTATACCCGGGAGAATGTGGTGGAAATCAATTGCCATGGGGGGTTGATCCCATTACAAGGCGTGTTGGAGCGGGTATTGGAATTAGGGGCGCGGTTGGCAGAACCTGGAGAATTTACGAAGAGAGCCTTCTTGCATGGACGCTTGGATCTAAGTCAAGCTGAGGCAGTTATCGATGTGATTCGCGCCAAGACTGATAGAAGCCATCGGTTGGCGGTTCGGCAGTTGGAGGGTGGCTTGTCAGAAGCAATTCGTCACATGCGCCAGGACCTGATTGGGCTCTTGGCCGCTATAGAGGCCGGAATTGATTACCCTGATGAAGTGGGGGACATCGAGCCAGAGGCAGCGATGGAGATCATCGAAGGGGTCGAGCAGCGCATCGGGGAGATGCTGGTGACTGCGGATACCGGCAGAATTTTGCGAGAGGGCATTGATACAGCGATCGTAGGTAGGCCCAATGTAGGGAAATCGAGTCTATTGAATCTATTGGTACGGGGAAACCGAGCTATAGTCACTGAGATACCGGGAACTACCCGCGATGTTATCGAGGAGATCGTGAATATCGGCGGTTTCCCCTTTGTGGTGCGTGACACCGCCGGGATTCGCCATACGGAAGATGTGATTGAGAAGATCGGAGTAGAGCGAGCCATAGCTTTGATGGAAGGAGCCGATCTGGTTCTTTGTGTTGTCGATGGTTCCAGCCGGCTTGAAGAAGAAGATGTATCGCTACTGGAGCAGGTACGGGGCAAAACGGCTGTACTGGTGGCAAACAAATCAGATCTAGGTCTAGCTGTAACGGAGGCAGAATATCGGCAATGGTTACCGAATACTCCAATTGTTACGATCTCAGCTCTCACAGGGCAGGGACTGGCGGAGCTGGAAGAGGTATTGGTAGCTCAGATGATACAGGGTGGAATTGACCTGACGGGGGATTCCTTGGTGGTAACCCGAGCCCGCCATAAACAAGCTCTTAAGGAAGCAAAAGCCAGTCTGGGAGAGGCCTGCAGGACACTAAACCAAGGGTTGCCTATGGATCTGGTGGCAGTAGACATCCGCGGAGCCGCAGAAAGTCTCGGCGAGGTTACCGGTGATACAGTAAGGGATGAGGTCATTAATCGGATATTTGCCGATTTTTGCATAGGGAAGTAGGGGTCATAGTGAATGCTTTATACGAATATGACGTGATTGTGGTGGGTGGAGGGCATGCTGGCTGTGAAGCGGCGATGGCCGCTGCCCGTCTGGGGTGTAAGACCGCTCTGGTGACGATGCAGATTGATAGCATAGCCCAGCTTTCGTGTAATCCAGCCATCGGTGGACCTGCAGCCAAGAGCCATCTCGTCCGGGAGATCGATGCTTTAGGTGGCCTCATGGGTCGAATCATAGATCAATCGTATATCAATATTCGAATGTTGAATCTTTCTAGGGGACCATCGGTGCATGCTTTGCGGGCTCAGGCGGACAAGCGCCTATACCAAAGGACGATGATTAAGACCTTGGAAAACCAGCCTGGTTTGGATGTAAAGCAGGGCCTAGTTACGGATATTATTACCGATACTGGCAGGGTTTGGGGAATACGAACCAAGATGGGTGCGACGATGCGGGCAGGGGCGGTGGTGCTATGTACCGGTACATTCCTAAATGGTTATATAGTAGTGGGAGAGATTCAATATCCCGGTGGGAGGCAGGGTGAGCCGGGGGCCACGGAATTGTCCCAAAGTCTGGAAAGGGCAGGCTTTTGCTTGCGTCGGTTTCAGACAGCAACCCCGCCTCGCCTTGACCGGAGAAGTGTAGATTTTACAAAGCTGACAGAGCAAGCAGGTGCCCAGGAAAACTTACAGTTTTCCTTTTGGCAGCCACGGCGCGAAGTAGAACAGATGTCGTGTTGGCTAACTGCGACTAATGCAGACACCATCGATGTGGTGAGAGCGAATCTGCATCGGTCTCCGATTCAAACCGGCCTGGTTTCAACCAAGGGACCACACTTTTGCCCTTCTATAGATCGCAAGGTCATGCGTTTTCCGGATAAAGTGGATCACCAGATTTTCCTGGAGCCTGAAGGGCTGGCGACTACTGAGCTTTATGTCTTGGGTCTGACCACCAGCATGCCGGAAGATGTGCAGTTGGCACTGTTGAGGACTATACCGGGACTGGAAAATGTAAGGATCATGCGACCGGCCTATGCCGTTGAATATGATTTCATCGATCCTTGGCAGGTAAAAGCGTCCTTGGAAAGCAAATTGGTAGCGGGACTTTTCACAGCCGGGCAGATTAATGGTACATCAGGTTACGAAGAAGCCGCCGCTCAGGGCATCATGGCGGGAATCAATGCAGCCCGGCTGGTTCAGGGGTTACCTCCCTTTGAATTGAGCCGTCGAGAGGCATATATCGGGGTTTTGATCGACGATCTGATTACCAAAGGTGTAGAGGAACCCTATCGCATGATGACCTCAAGGGCCGAATACCGGGTGAGTCTACGGCAGGACAATGCTGATGGACGGCTGGCAGATTATGGTTATCGTTTGGGAATGTTAGAAGAAGGGGCATACCGGCAGTTTAGGAAAAAGCGGGCGAAGATTCGGGAGGAGATTTCTCGCCTTAGAGCGATCAAAGTCACGCCTACAGAAGCAGTGCGGCAGGCTTTGCTGGACTTGGGAAGCGGGGATTTGGCCAAGGCGGTTAGTGCAGTCGAGATCCTACGGCGGCCAGAGCTATGTTATCGGGACCTGGTCAAGGTAGGGGTGGAGACTAGGGATCTGCCTTGGGAGATCGAACAGCAGGTAGAAATTGAGGTGAAGTATGCCGGTTACTTAGCCCGAGAAAAACGGCAGATGAGTGAAGTAGCCAAACTCGAAGCCCAAGAGCTCCCACCTGATACTGATTTTGAGAAGATTAGTGGTTTGAGATCAGAAGCGGTAGGACTCTTGGAGAAAATCGGGCCGGCGTCAGTTGGCCAAGCGGCCCGGATCCCCGGGATAACCTCCAGTGATATTTCGATACTGCAAGTGTGGGTGTTACAGCAAGGGAGACTAAAGCGTGGGTCAGCGGCAAGGCGCGGGAAGCAAGTATTAGGGCAGGGATGAGTGATGGATAAATTCGATGTGATCATTATAGGAGCCGGCCATGCAGGGTGTGAGGCTGGACTAGCTACTGCTCGGATGGGATTTCGCACTGTAGTGTTCACCCTGGCCTTAGATAGTGTAGCTATGATGCCGTGTAATCCCTCTATAGGAGGGCCGGGGAAGGCCCACCTGGTGCGGGAGATGGATACGTTGGGTGGCGAGATCGGACGTAATACAGATTTCGCTTATATGCATATGCGCGTCCTGAACACCAAGAAAGGGCCGGCAGTGCAGGCCTTACGGGCCCAAACAGATCGAAAGCTGTACTCATGGCGTATGCGCCAAGTGCTGGAGAGCCAGCCCGGCCTTTACCTGCGGGAAGGGTGTGTAGAAAGCGTCCTGGTAGAGGGAGATCGGGTACAAGGTGTGACATTGAGAACCGGAGAGCGAGTCGCCGGATGCTGTGTGATTGTGGCAAGTGGTACCTACATGAGGTCTTTGATCCACGTGGGGGAAATCCACTACGAATCAGGTCCGCAGTCACAGCAAACTACTCATGGATTAAGTCGTAGCTTGGAGGAATTAGGGTTTAGACTGGTTCGGTTCAAGACAGGTACGCCTCCTAGAGCCAATAGCCGTTCTCTAGATTATGACCGAATGACTCCCATGCCAGGAGAGCAAGTGAGCCGTGGTTTCTCTTTTCGAGGTGAACTGGAGCGCAAGAAGCAAGTGCCTTGTTGGCTGACCTATACGACATCAACGACACATGCCATTATTTCCGCCAATCTTGGTCGTACCGCTTTATACAGTGGAGCCATTGTGGGCATCGGTCCTAGATACTGCCCATCAATCGAAAGTAAAATCGTGCAGTTTCCGGATAAGAGCTCTCACCAGATATTTGTGGAGCCAGAAGGGTGGGATACCCAAGAGGTATATCTGAGCGGTGTTTCCACTAGCTTACCCGCGGATATACAAATGGAGGTTGTACGGAGCATTCCCGGTTTGGAGAACGCGGAGATCATGAGATTAGCCTATGCTATCGAGTATGACTGTTTGGCTCCCCATCAGTTGCAACTCGATCTACAGGCTAAGAGCATTGAAGGCCTGTATTTCGCTGGCCAGATTAACGGCAGCTCGGGTTATGAAGAGGCGGCCGCCCAGGGCTTGATGGCTGGGATTAATTGTGGTCGGAAGCTGCAGGGTAAACCGCCACTAGTCTTAGGCCGGGATCAAGCATACATCGGGGTGCTAATCGATGATCTGGTTACTAAGACAATTACCGAGCCCTATCGGATGATGACTTCATTGGCTGAATATCGGCTGCTGCTGCGGCAAGACAATGCAGATCGGCGCTTGGCGGACTACGGCAGGGAAGTGGGTTTGCTTTCAGAAAAAGCCTATGAAGAAATCCAGCGTAAGTGGGCCACGGTGGATAGACAGATAGAGGGACTGCGGCAGTGGCGTGTCAGCCCTTCTGCTGAAGTGAATCAAGCACTGGAGGGCTTTGGTAGTACTCCACTACAGAATGAGGTTTCAGGAGAGCAGCTTCTGCGAAGACCAGAGATGTCGTACGACCGCCTGATCGCACTAGGGTGGGAAGGTGTGACAGGGGATGAGCTCAGAAGCTTGGTTGAAACAGAGATAAAGTACGCAGGTTACATTCGCAAACAAGAGCGGGCTGTGGATAGATTCAGGCGGCTAGAAGCCAGAAGGCTGCCGGGTTGGCTAGATTACGGGCGTGTGGAGGGTCTTTCCAAGGAGGCCCAAGAAAAGTTGGCTGCAGTAAGACCTACATCATTAGGTCAGGCCTCCCGAATAGCAGGCGTTTCTCCGGCCGATATATCGGTGCTGATGATCTACTTGGAGCATCGAGGCCGCAGCGAAAGGGGATAGATGCAAAAGGTTTATCGAAAGGTGTTGTGATCGAATGACATTGGGAGAAGAGGTTCGCGAAAAGGCCGCGGCCTTGGGTATAGAGGTTCCGAAAGAGGCAAACAGGCTGTTTGAAAGACATGCAGCCATGGTAGACGAGTGGAATCAGCGCTTGAATCTTACGCGGATACCAAAGGAAGAAGCGGCAGAGAAGCATTTTCTAGATTCTCTTACCGTGCTGCTAATAACGGAAGTAGT
>JAAZLW010000232.1 GCA_012799135.1 Bacillota bacterium
ACAGCCGGATCCAGAACTAGTCTTCATATCGTATTCATCTAGAATACTGCTTGTATACAAGTTCGGCACTCAAGTTGGCTTTCCTTCTGATTAACTCCACAGTGAGCAGAAAGACAAAAGGGGCCGATTGGTGTGTTACCACAGATCAGCCCTTTTCATGCTTCATATTTGCCTCTGACAACAAGCCGAATGGCCCTCCCGGCGCCAAACTGTTTTGAAATTGTTTGCCTTCTAGTTTGGCAACAGCACGCCCTGTTCTCGCAGTCTACTCTGTAACGTAGCTATACAGATCTTTTTCGGCGAAATACCTGCCTGCGCGCTGAGAGCTGCGGCTACACCGGCTGCCTGCCCTAGAGCCATACAAGTCGGCATGACGCGTGTTGCCGCCATGGCCTCTCTGGTAGATGAAATGCACCTGCCCGTAACCAATAGATTATCAATCCCTTTGGGCAATAGCGAACGATAGGGAAGTCCATACACCTTCTGAGGGAATTCTAACGAAAATCCTTCATTAGAGCCATGATGCACATCTATGAAATAGGATGCCTTCCCAATGGCATCATTAAAAGCTACACCTGCCATGAGATCCTTGCCAGTCAGCACGTACTCACCCATGATGCGCCTTGTTTCTCTTAGCCCCATCTTGTGGCTCGTGCGCAGAAGACGCGCGTTATTGAAACCAGGAACACGGCGTCTCAGAAACTCAATGATCTGGCCTATCTGCCTACGGCACTCAACCTCGCCCCGAGTTAAGTCTTCGTTATTAGTTCCATCTACCCCCCTTGGCCTAGTCATATTGACAGCCATTTCTCCTGGGTTCATTGTATGGAACATGATTACTCTATCAATAGGCGGAGTCACTTCACCCGCTTTCCCAGCTTCCTCTATTACCCTACGCAAGCCAATGGCTATGAACTTCTCATTCTTGGCGAAATGAGAGTCACTCAGGTCGAAATCATCGAAAAGCTCGGGATTGTCGGCGCAAAAACGCCTAAATTGGTCTGTGTCAACATTCCCTAGTGTGAAGACTAGGGTCGGAGGCTGCATTTCACCTTTTCCATCTCCCAGCTCATAGGGAGCCCCGGCTTGAAAAGCCAGATCTCCGTCACCCGAGGCATCAATGAAGATCTTTCCTTCAATCGCTTGTCGACCCGATTTACTCTCCACAATCACATATTCAATGGAGTGGTCTTTCATTATCACTCCGACAACCGTCGTGTAAAGAAGCAACTTGACACCGGCCTTGTCTATTTCCTCCAGGAGTAAAGCTTTCATTGCTTCTGCATCTACGATGGTATAGCTTACATGGAAGGGGCATTGACGATGGATGTCGGCCGCGCCGCGCTCTCTTAGCTTGGATACTAGCTCTTCAGCAATACCGGCGATTATTTGGTTTCCTTGCCTATCAAGATAACCCAAGAGGGGCAAAGGAAGAGTCATGTTCCCCCCAAGGAAGGCCTCGTGTTCCACTAAGATCACTTGTTGGCCCATCCTTGCTGCCGCCAGAGCTGCTACAACGCCCGAAGCTCCCCCCCCGACAACAATCACATCGCCACGATGACTAATCGGCAGGTTACTACCCTCTTCCCAGACCTTATTCATTTTTCATCTTCCTCCTGATTGGTTTTATCCAGAAACTACTCCAGACAGTTATACGAATTAATGGTACTACCCTTTAACAGATCCTGTCATGAGACCGGCAACGAATTGCTGGTGGAAAAGTACTAATGAACATACTCCCGGACATCTTCAATAAGCCGATCTAGCAATGCTTCTTGGTAACCGGCCCTGCCCCTTTGCCTTAACACCTCCGCCACCGGCAGAAGTTCATGTACTTTGATGCTACCGAGCTTACCGAGGCGCCTAGGGGAGAGCCTCACTTGAGAGATGGCCAGCTCATAGTCCTCCTCAGTATACCGCCAGAGTCTTATTCGCCCCCGATATCGCTGTACCAGCCGCTGTGCCATCTGTAAGCCCTCGGGGTCAAAATCCCCCGAGTAGAGCAAGATCGAGTTCTCCGCCAGTTTATCTAAGAGCAACAGTGTAGCCAAGGTAGATTGACCATGGGTGCAGACCATGGGAGGCAGCATTTTCGCCCCTGTAAACGTATCCAAGATCGCTGAAAACACTCCCGAGTTCTCTACTACAAAGACCCTATCCCCTTCCTGACAAGTCTGAGCCCGCCACTTCCCTGGCCTGCAAGCATGGGCCTTCACCATTTCCCGCAAAGGAACATTGAGTACGCTCCCTGCCTCCATGGCCGCCTGCCAAAGGGGAAGTGGGTTTCTTTCGGATGAATAGCCGAGAATACCAGTACAAGTAACGAAATTCAAAAGGTCATCTCTCACTAGGCCAAAGTGGTCCAGAAGCTCTGTGATCTCTTCTGCCGATGGGGATGACAGGATTTCATACCCCATATCCTGCTTGGATCGAATGATCTGTAAAGCCGCAACCAGAAAGCGACCCGCATCTTTTCCAATATCGAAGGCATGGGGATCACCCGTGATCCGACTGGCAAAAACCGGTAGTCGCTCGTAAATGGCTCTGCCCGCTCCCTGACCTCGGCCACCACCAGCCCCACACTCACTGCCGCCGGTGGCGGGGCCCGCTTCAGCGGCCACTTCTACTTCTACCTGTAGGGGAGCCTCTTCCAGAGCCTTCAAAACGTTGACCAACACCTGGTAAAGCCCATCAGAGTCTTGATCATATGCGCGGTGAATCCCCCGGGTACCCGTTTCTTTTCGCAAGATACTATCCAGCCATAGCCAGCAATACGGGTGGTAAAACTCACCCTTCAGACCGATGAAATACTGCTCCTTGCGATATTCATAGAGCCCCGTCGCTTCAGCCTTGCTGAGGATGGTCTCCCCTGCATAGGCATCCAGCAGTGCCTTGAGCTCGATACCGGCAAACCGGGTTTGCTCTAGCGCCTGAGCCATTTCACTTACCGAGATGATGGCAATATCGTGGCCATGGTAATCTCTACGAAAAAACGCCGAAAGCACCTCCTGCTCCCGGGAGGTTAAGCGTTCGAGTCTGACTGTGCCACCCAACCGGCCCAAACTTCGATATTTTTCAATCAGTCCTGTAAAAAGGCGTTCATACCCCACATCTTGGCGGAAGAACGCCGCTGCTTCGTTGAGTAGATCTGGCATAAATCCGGAACCTGCCTTTGTATTAGGGATGTCTCAAGGTCACCTAGCTCGTCACCCGGCGAAGGGTGTCTCATACTCCTTGGCCGAGGTAACCATCTGCCTTACTTTCCCATTCCAGTGATACCGCACTACACCGACATAGGGAGCATTCTTAGGCCGGACCAATTCGGCGATCGATAAGCTAGATACTGTATCATAGTCACCCCAAAGGGATTGTGAATTCATGATATAGTCAAAGCCCAGCTTTTCCACTAAATCAAACATATCCCGGATATTATTCTCATCCACTCCTGCGAAAGCTTCATCTAGTGAAATAATATACGGTGCATCAGCCCTCGCCTCCAGATAGCGGGAATAAGCTGCCGAAAAGAGAGGAATATACATGGCCATGGCCTTCTCCCCGCCACTGAGCTTGTAAAACACATTGTTGGTCAGCTCTCGTCGAGGTTCTCCCGCCCGTTGATAATACAGTTTGAAGCTAAACCATTGGCGGTAGTCCAGCATCTCCCGAATGGCCTGATGCAAGGTATAGCCCAATCCTCGGTCCTCCAAAATGACTCTAGCCCTTCGGATGCGAGAACGGAAGTGCCCCGTAATCCGTTCCATATCCTTTTCCTTAAGCAGACGCGGATCAGAGCGCAAGAGATCAACCAAATCCTTAGTATCAAGCTCGTCTTCATAGTCAGCGGGTCGGGGACTCCACCGTAAGGAAAAGGTTAGTCCGCTGGATGTATCCCGTTCAGCCATCAGCTGATCAATTTTCTTGGCCCACTGCTCAGCTCGATTGATCCGGGCCCGGATAATTCGCCCCACACTATGCATAATAATCTCCTCATATAGTTCGCGGTCCTGGTCATCTAACACACTTTGCTGTAACTCGATGTCCCGGTCAATCTGGCCGGCAACAAAATAGGGACTTACCCTTTTGCCAAAGTAATCCATGGAAAGCTGAACCCGCCTGGATTTTTGTCGCAATTGCTCTAAAGATGCGGTGATCAGTTCATCTGGAGGCAGCTGTGGTAGATCGCTAACCTCTAATACCATTTCCTGATTGAAGCTATATTCTAAAAGCATTGCTTGCTCTTCATAGTAGACCCGATTTAGGCGGTTGGCGACCTCTGCCCGGTCGAAGCCGCGCTGTGTAAGTAAAGAGCCATACTGCTCGATCACCAGCCGAGCGATGCTGACCAACTCATCATTTTCATTGCCAATACCAGAGGCATTCTCATTTAGAAAATGAAGCAATCTATAGCTAGAATCAGTGGTATCGCCGGAGTCGGTGGTAACTGGATCGGTAGTCACAGCATCTCCAGCATCTCCCATTTCACCTGACCGATAGAAACCGGCTATGAGCCGTACATCCTCCCGGAAAACTCTCTTCCACAGCTCAGCTATCTGCCGAGCAGCCGTGATTTCCACCTCGTTGACCGCAATCGCCTGCTCAGCTGCCTTGGCATCATATTTGGCCCTTTCCACCTCTTGAGTGAAACGTTTTAGCTCTCCGGGTATCGCTTCTAGCCGGCTTACCACGGAAGCGATCTTGGCCCGAATCTCTTCAGCACCTAGCTCCTCTAGGCGCTGTTTTACTTGCTCTAGCTCTAGGTTCAAGCGATCTTTCGATCCCTGAAGAGAATTAAGCTCCCCCTGCAAATCGTCCACATCTTGCTGCACATCCTCTAGGGTCTGGCTGTAGTAGCTTAACCGTTCCTGACAGTTCAGGTAGTCCTTGTGGCATAATTGCAGGTCCTGTAGATGGCGAAGGTAAGCCTGCATGTCTCGCCGCGCCACCTCATAGGCTTTTTCATTTGATGCCAGAGTCAATCCTTCAGTATAGCGGCGTACCAGTTCTTTGGCCATTTGCCACTGGGCCAAGCTTTCCTTGACTTTCTCGTTCTTCCATTCCACATCCTGCATACAGGCCTCGGTCTGTCTCTTCATCTTCTCCAAAGTTAAGTAAGCCTCTCCCAGATCACTATCAGCCGGAAGTGCCTCATATTCTGCGGTCAGCTGCTTTTGGCGAGCCTTAAGCTCCTGCCCCTCGACTTGAATCCCCGCCAGTTCTGACTCTAGCTCGGTCAATTCTGACTCTAGATAAGCAATCTTTCGTAAACGATACTGCCGTCTGGCTTCCTTGCCGATATAGATCGATTGCTCCGTAAGAGGGGCATGGCCATAGATAGGCCCTACATGGTACGTGCCGTCCAGATCGAGAATGGTCGCACCACCGGCAAGCTCGGCGTCCCACATGCTGCTCCCGCTCCCTATGGCTAGACCGAGGCTGACTTGCTGGCCACCAGCCATTTCCCTTGTATCTTGATCGCTATCGAGGCCACGAACAGCGATACTGGCCAAGATCTCGGCAATATCCCTAGAACTGACACCACTACCTTCTACTGGTGTGGGATAAAGCACATCGGCCAAGGTGGTGGCAACATACTTGGGCAAGCGACGAGGTTTGATGATCTGATCAGATCGGGGAGCCATTGCATGGTAGCCTTTGGAGATAATCAAGGCATCTAGCAACCCCATCTGCGCAACCGCTGCCTCGATGCGCTCCCGAATGCTATCATCGATATCCTCTTTGAATTCAACCGCAGCAAAGAAAGGAACATAGGGAATTCCCCGCTCTGTAAGCTCTGCCCGGGCTGTTTCGGTGTCGGGGTGGCGAGGTGGTTCCACATCTTTAGTGGCTTTGAGCTCCCGAAGCTGCTCCTGCGTTTCCTTGATCTCCTGCTCCTTAAGCCCTTGTTGGTGGCGGTTTCCCACCAATGCCCTTTCCAATCCCTGATACTGCCGATTATAGGCTGCAAAGACGGGTGCTCTTACATCCTCAAACCGATACTGTTCATAGATACCCATCAGTCGCTGGCAAGTCGATTGCACTTCGGTATCTATCAGGGCAAGCTCCATATTCTCCTGTCGCCACCGGTGAAAGGCATCCAGCCAAGTAGCCTTTTCTTCTTCAAACACCTCTCCCCAGCGCCGCTCCTGGTCCCTAGCTTGATTGAGCTCCATGCGGGCCTGGGCCAGCTCCCGATCAGTCTCATGGTAACGCTCCTTCGCCTTGGTTTCCTCTCTGAGGACCTTTAGGCCCTTCTCTAACTGCTCCTGATAGTCAGTGGCATCTTTGCGCCAAAGGCCAAAATCATAGTCTTCTGCATATTGGCGGCGAAACTCCGACTCAGGTACCGAGTGATCAATGAACCCAGCAGCAACAGCCTTCATATCCAGTGATGCCAAGAGATCCTCTAACCTAGCCTCAGCCTTCGCTTGTTTTAGCTCTTCTTCGCTGATGCTATCTTGCAGTCGACCTTCACTCCGCCTTTTTTGATGCAAGGTATCGGCTTTTCTTTCGATCTGAGTGATCGTCTCTGCCAGTATGCCCTCCATTTGCTGTTTCTGGGCTTCTGCCTTAAAGACATCATGCTCCCGCAGCTCCTGTACTTCTTTGCTCAATACTTGCTGCTCCAACTCCCGATCACGCAGATCCTCTGCCGCAGTTTGCTCCCTGGCCTGACATTGAGTCAGCTGTTTCTTTAGATCTGCCGCCTTTCTTACCAGCTTGTCGCAACGCCTATGGCTTTGCAATAAGCCGTCCGCTTTCTCTGCCAAGACGACCCGATTGTACTCATCATACTGGCGACAAATGCGCTTCAGTGAGCTCTGTACCCGCCGTAATTGTTCGAGCTGTAGTTTAGTCTGATCCATACTTTCAATGGTGTCTGAGAGTGGACGCAGCTCATCATCAGAGAGAGCAGGGAGTGAATCATTCAGGATCTCATAAATGACGGTAGGCTTAAAATCCTTAGACAGCTTGGGACTTCTTAGTTGAATCAGGAGCTTGATCAGATCTTCATAGGCATCAAGGGATTCAAACCCAAAAACATACCGGTTGACCAATTCCATGTATTCCCCTTGGGTGCGAACCACTTTGCCCCCATCACCGATGAGGTTCTCCAATTCCCTGCGGGAAAGGGGGATCTTTTGCTCCTTACCTCCATCAACATCATATTCAGTCTTATAAAGCCAAAGATCATGGCCCAGGCGGCGGTTATCGTGGATGACAAACCCCCAAAAGTCCAGGGGAGCATGATTTCTGGCCTGTAGTCCAATGCCGGTGGTCAAGTATTGATCAGTATGCTCGCGCTTGTACTCAAGGTAAAGATAGCCGGTACGCTCATCCCGTTCGACCAATTCTTTTTCTCCCAAAAGGTAGTCCTCGATGCGGCGAGCCCGAGAACCAAAGGGATCTAATCGATCAGGACTCTTTTTGCCATCCAGAAGAAGCGGTATGAGGCTTTGCATAGTCACCGACTTACCGGAACCATTGCTGCCTCTAAGTAGCAGTTTCCCATCGGCAAAATAGAACTCTTCTTCATCATAATACCAGAAGTTGACTAATCCGGCCCGATGCATCCGCCATTTGCTTTTCATATCAACCACCTCAGGGTTTACCCATACAATTCTCTATTCCAAAGAAAAGTCATCAGGATATTCACCAATCGTCCGGACCAAAACAGGCAGGAGCAGAACCATCCCGGTCTCAGCCTCCACCTCCAGCATCTTCCACTCAACGAGCAACGTCATCAGATCGTTAGCCGTTGTTGATACCATGGCTTCGCGGTACTGTTTGCTCCACCCGGAGCTATATCTCTCCCGGCAGGTATCTACTAGGTTTTCGAAATCAACCGGTGTAAGCCTCACCCTGCCGTAGGCATCAACTACCAGGTTCCCCGCCTCCACCAGTTCCCGGATGAGGGCAGCGAACTGTAAAGCGATATCGGAAATGGCTTTGCTGTCGGGAAAAAGTGCAAATCTGGCCCGCCGCTCTGGCAAAGTCAGGAGGGCCGCACTTTTGAATAACTCAAATTGGAAGGCCGTATGACTTTCTATATCTTCTCGGATCCGATGACGGTAGTTGCGCAGGTAGAGAAAATCCGACTCATCGGCCTCCCAGCGGTACATCACCGGGGAAAGAAAGAGTTGTCTATACACCCGACGCCGTCGCCAAGGACCGCTTTCGGCATCCGCCCCCCCACCTTCAGGTTCCAGAAGCCCCTCTAGGTCCCTTTGCGCCAGAGGATCCCGAGGCAAGGAGCGCATGAAATACCGGGAGACGGTGGGCACCTCATAGAGCACCTCATAGTCTTCGGTATTGCTAAACTCCGCCACATCCCCTTCCACCACCTTGAGAATTCCTAGTTCCGTGGCAAAAAGCAGCACTCGCACCAAAGAGCGACGATGCTCATAGTGGGTCCAATCCAAAGGCTCCCCCTCCGGATAGAGTGCTTCTATCCCCTCACAAAGATCACTCATAAGAAACTGCTCATCGATACTCTTGCCTTCCAGGTAAGCCAAAAGACAGCAAAACAAGGCATAGTCCCTGGAATTCTGGAAATCTTGAATACCCATCCA
>JAAZLW010000233.1 GCA_012799135.1 Bacillota bacterium
CAGTCAATGGGTAAATGACTTCACCTTCAAATCGCCCAATTGGCTCTTCACGAATCTCAATATATCCTTCGTCTTCCATCAGTCCTAGGATATATTGGTATTTGTCAAGGGCTGGCCCCCGGGGAAGCACACGTCCCAGCGGTATTAGGGGCCTTGACTCCCCGAGAAACACGATGGTCAACAATCAGCTTCGGCAGGAATCCTGGACAGCCCGAGCGAAGGGGTGACACACGGTGGGTAGCATCGAGCAATTTGAGGCACTACGCGGGTTGCAGTTCGAAAGTCAATTAGGGAGAGAAACTCCGTGAGAATAGTGGTTCTGCATGGGCAGATGTATAAAGGTAGTACATGCAATATCACACGACTTTTCCAGACAGACTCTCGGATGAGAACACGGAAATAAATAGGTTCTTCATGCCAAGCCCTATGTGTTAGAAGGAGATGACCTGCCATGAGAATTACAGGGATGGAGCTCTTCAAAGTACCACCGCGTTGGCTATTCCTAAAAATAGAGACAGATGAAGGTTTGTGTGGCTGGGGCGAGCCAATCGTGGAGGGTCGAGCAGAAACGGTGAGAGCTGCTGTAGAAGAACTATCTGAGTATTTGGTGGGCAAAGACCCACTTCGTATTGAGGATCACTGGCAAGTATTGTATCGGGGCGGGTTTTACCGTGGCGGCCCGATACTAACAAGCGCCATCTCAGGCATAGAACAGGCACTATGGGACATTAAAGGTAAGTACTATGGTGCTCCTATTTATGAGTTGCTAGGTGGCATTACTCGCGACAAGATCCGGGTGTATAGCTGGATTGGTGGAGACCGTCCTCGCGATGTGGCCGATGCTGCAGAAGAACAGATTGATGCTGGATTCACTGCGGTAAAGATGAATGCCTCTGAGGAGATGCACTACGTAGACTCGTACGAGAAGGTAGACGCGGTTGTTCGGCGTGTTGCTGCTGTTCGAGAAGTTGGTGGTCCCGGATTTGGAATAGGGATTGACTTTCATGGTCGGGTTACCAAGACGATGGCCAGGATGTTAGCTAAGGAGCTAGAGCATTTGCATCCGATGTTTATTGAAGAACCGGTTTTGCCGGAGAATAACGAGGCCCTTCGTGAGATCGCTCAGATCACCTCAATACCTATCGCTACGGGAGAGCGGATGTTCACCAGGTGGGATTTCAAACACTTGCTGGCTGACGGCTATGTGGATATCATCCAACCGGATGTATCTCACGCCGGAGGAATTCTTGAGGTCAGGAAAATCGCGGCCATGGCAGAGGCGTATGATGTCGCCCTTGCTCCACACTGCCCACTTGGACCAATAGCTTTGGCGGCGTGTTTACAGGTTGATGCTTGCTCCCCCAATGCAGTAATCCAGGAACAGAGTCTTGGGATTCATTATAATCAAGGAAGTGACCTCTTGGACTATCTAGTGGACCCCACAGTTTTCCAGTATGACGGTGGATTTGTTCTGATCCCAAAGGCACCTGGTCTAGGTATAGAGGTGGACGAGGAAAAGGTGAGGGCCGCAGCTCGGAAGGGACACAACTGGAAAAATCCCGTATGGAGACGGGAAGATGGCACAGTAGCTGAATGGTGACAAGCCTCTAGCAGGACGAATAAGAAAAGGAACATCAGGGGAGTATCGTCACTTACACGACACGATTCGCAGTACTCATGCCACAGCAGACTCAGTGTTACGCTAAGTGCAGCATCAGTCATGTTCTCTTTGAACGGCTAGGAAACACCTTGCCTCTCAGCACGCTCAAACGTTCTTGACCGTGTCTCGTGAGCATCGGCAGCTAGAAGCAATGCCACGGCCACTCACACCTTGGCTGTGAAGCCGAAGGATTTCTCGATACTTCGTCACTTGATCAACCTCCTGTAAATGAACTATCTCCGAAGAGTATGAATTAATTATACAGTAGACGGTTCTCTACGTGACCAGGATGGCTCTATTTCATGCAGCCGGTGGCTCTATTTGAGTGCACGCGTGGATCTATCCCGAAGTATTACCCAGTGACGGGGCGATACAGAGGCAGACATGACGAGAATGGCGCAGGTGAGTGGCACAAAGGGGCGGAATCTGTACACCGAAAGGAGATTCTACCTCTATCTTGTGTCCAACCTAAGTTAGAATTAGGAGCTTGATAACTAGTGATTTACTTTCCCTATGGAGATACCGAGATGAACTACCTGAAACGCAGAGATAAGCGGCTGGGCCAGGCTATTGACGACATTGGTTTCATCAAGCGGAAGATGACCCCAGATCCGTTCACGGCACTAGTTAGGACTATTATTGGGCAGCAGATCTCCACAAAGGCGGCCCAAACAGTTTGCGCCAGAGTTTATGAATTGGTTGGTAACCCCATAGATCCTCTTATTCTAGCTGATGTTGGTTTGGGCGCGATTCAAGGCTGTGGAATGAGTGAGAGAAAAGCGGGATACATCTTGGAGACTGCTAATGCTGCCTTGAGGGGTGAGATTGATTTTTATACTTTGCACACCCTTA
>JAAZLW010000234.1 GCA_012799135.1 Bacillota bacterium
AGACGCGAACTGCTTCCCACTGTGCCTCGGTCCAACCCGCCAGGATGGTATCCAGCAACAGCAATGTGGCGTTAAGTAATCTATCGAGCTCCTCTGCACCGCCGGTTACAATCTCTGTACTGGCCTGCTTACTGCCCTTTAGATCGTCCAAAGCAGAGCGGGCACGGAAAAAGGCTGGCCCATTTAGGTCCCAAGGGTTCTATGCCATTTTGCCTGCATGAACCCCCAGACCAATACCCAAGCGCAGTTGTAGCGGGCGAAAGGTGTAACGCAGCAGTCGCAATACTTCGGGAGCAGTCAGCCAACCTGACAGCACACCCTGGATTTCGTCTCCCCGCGACATGGTAAAGCCAGCTAGCCATGATTGGTATAGATGTCCAGCAGGAATTCACAACACGGCCGGGAATACTATCATATGATAGCATTGGCGGTTTTGGTTTGCAATCACATCTGCACATTAGTCATGGAGAATGACGTAATGAGTATACCCACTCCTGATGAAATTACCGAATTCTTGAAGCAGGCAAAGCTCTTAATCTCCCGAGGCAATCGGCAATTCCAGGAACGAAAGAAGAACATGGATAGTATAGGAGCGATGGGCCTCACTATCGAGCAAGCATGGACCGAAATGCTAAGACTCACGTACCGTGATTATGTTGATGGCCCCGTACTCGACGACAATCCTAGATATGCAGCAATGGGACATTGTTGGTGGATATTCGGATTAAGGGTGGAGGATCTTACAGTCTATGTCAAGTTGCGTATCTCAGCATCCAAGGTAGTAGTGTGCCTTTCATTTCACGAAGCACAATTCCCTATCAAGTTCCCGTACGAGAGTACTCTTTACTGAAGAAGACCCGAGGTGATCACTTTTATGGCGCTACGCTGTAGATATTGCCCTCATTGTGATACAGAGAGAAACACCAAAGTAATCAGGCGCAGGGAAACATACCCCGTTCGAGGGGAAGACATCGTAGTTGAAGCACGGATCGCTCTATGTACCTTTTGCGGTGAAGAGATACTTGACGAAGGCTTGGACTCGTTGAACCTCAAAAACGCCTATGATGTCTATCGAACCAAACACGGTATTCTTTCACCAGAGGATATTGTTCGGCTTCGCAAGGAATATGGCCTTAGTCAACGTGCACTAGCACGCCTACTCAGCTGGGGGGAAGCCACCATTTCCCGGTATGAAACCGGGGCATTGCCCGACACCGCACACAACTTGGTATTAAAGAGCCTAAGAAACCCGCAGGTGATGCAATACTATTTTAATGCAAACCAAGTTGCCTTGACACCTAGAGAAAGGGAGCGTCTAGAGAGGAGGTTATGGGAGGTTCGAAGCCAATCGCTCCTGGAGGATCTACATGACCTGCTGGAGACAAACATCAGCCAACGTCCTTCCATCCTTAACGGTTTCCGGGCATTTGATATTAATAGGCTAGCTCACATGACAATCTATTTTGCCAAAAGGATGAAGCTGTGGAAGACTATGCTCATGAAGCTCCTCTTCTACAGCGATTTCAATCATTTTGATAGATACGCGTTATCCATCAGCGGTGGTATTTACGCTCGTCTTCCCCGGGGGCCAGCCCTTGACAAATACCAATATATCCTAGGACTGATGGAAGACGAAGGATATATTGAGATTCGTGAAGAGCCAATTGGGCGATTTGAAGGTGAAGTCATTTACCCATTGACTG